>JAPLJS010000114.1 GCA_026388545.1 Deltaproteobacteria bacterium | reverse complement strand
GCTTGTTCCATGCCCCGTAACATACCCGAAAAGGAAGGATGAGTCCAGCAAAAAATGCACGAATCGTAAAAAAAAGTTTTAGGGGCTGGTTATAGGGCATCGAACCGTCTCAGCGGCTTCATTACACTATTAAGGAGATAGCAATATCCATGCCGATCAGTATTGGAGCTGTCCCCCTATTTTTTCCTCTTGACACCACACCAGCCCAAGTTGTATATTATAAGAAATTTTTAATTGTTTAATTTCTTACGAGGTGTTTATGGCTACCGTCATGAAAATCAGTTCTCAAGGCCAGATCCGGATTCCGGAAAAGCTCATGAAGGCGTTCGGAATCGGCAAGGGCGATTACGTCGAGGTCGATGCCTCCGAAGAAGGAATCGTCCTGAAACCGCGGAAACTCATCGATCCAGCCCAGGCCTGGTACTGGAGCAAGGAATGGCAGCAGAAGGAAGCTGAGGCGGATGAGGAAATCAAAAAGGAGGCGCTGTCGCCGGAGTTTCGAAATGCCGAAGAGGGGCTCAAGTGGTTGAAGGAGTAAAGGCTTTCCGCTTCACGAACCGTTTCAGGAAAGAATACCGGGATCTCCCGAAAGAAATCCGGGAGGGCTTCGATCAGAAACTGATCCTGCTCATGAATGACATGAAACATCCCTCGCTTCGTATAAAACGTATTCAAGGGGCGAGAAATCGCTGGGAAGGCTCCGTAACAATGAAATATCGTTTTATTTTCGAATTTGACGAAGGCAGCGCCATCTTCCGCGCAATCGGAACCCACGACATCTTGCATAAATCGTAAAAATTGATGGTCTGACAAAAAGGTGTCAACCTTGTTATTGCACAGTGTCATTCCGGACTCGCTCCGGAATCCAGAATACCCTTCAAAAAAATGGGGCGCTGTCCCGGTTTTTCCCTTCCTATCACCCTTCACCCCTCACTATTCACTATTCACTATTTACCGCTGACAAAGTAAGCACACAACGTCGACCCCCTCAACATCAAACCACTTCAAATAAAACCGCGCCCCCGCCGCCCCGATTACCATGATCCGGGATCCACGGACACACGCCTCTATCTGCGCCCGATGCATTTCCAGATCATCCGCAAACATCGGCCCGCTTCTCTTTAGAATCTTTTTCAGCAGCTCTTCTTTTACCATTTTTCTCTGATCCCCATTGTCATTCCGGTGAAAGCCAGAATCCAGTCTTTTCAGATCCTTCCTGAGAAATCCGGGGACATGACCCAATTTCGCCAGAAATTGGTATCGTGTCCCCAGATTTCGCTTCCCTATTTATGTTCTTGACATCGTTCGCAGATACTGTATATTATCGTGCAGGTATTGAGAACTATGCGCATCGTAGATATCATTAAAATCATCAGGAAGTCCGGGGTGAAGATCGTCTCTTTGTCTGATCTCAGGAAATTGCTGGATATTGAAAAAGACAATACGTCTTATAAAATAGCGGAAAAGCTGGTTGCCGAGAAGTTTTTGCTGCGGCTTAAAAAAGGGGTTTATCTCTCTGCATTCAATCCTCCTGATAGTTTTGAAATTGCCAACGCCATCTACACGCCTTCGTACATCTCCCTGGAGTCGGCCCTGAATTACTATGGCGTGCTCCCGCAATTTCCTTATTCCGTTACTTCCGTCAGTCCCAAAAAATCAAAAAAGGTGCTCATCGATGAAAAAGAATTTGAGTATGTCCAGATAAGTCATAAATTATACTGGGATTTCAGACGTGAGGGGCAGATGGTTATCGCCTCGCCGGAAAAAGCCCTTCTGGATATGATCTATATCGTCTCCAAGGGATTGCGAAGGATAGAATTCGAGGATTTGGACTACTCCCCCATCAACAAAAGAGATTTTCATAAAATGTGTCAAAGAATCGACTACCTGCCTTTTCTCAATAAATTGAAGGAAATCGGAATATGATGACAACGGAACAAATCGGCGAACTGGCAAGGCATTTCAAGATTGATGAGGCCTCGATCGTGAGGGAGTATGTGCAATTGCTGTTTCTCCGCTCATTTTATGCCTTGAAGGAAAGCCGGCATGTCTTTTTCAAGGGCGGGACGGCCATCCACTTTCACTATGGTTCTTTCCGTTTTTCCGAAGACCTGGATTTCAGCACCCTGCAAAGCTCTGATCAGCTCCGGCAGATGGTAGAAACGGCGGCCCGCGATCTTAAAACCGAAATGGCCTCTCTTGAACTGGGAAAATTCACGGTCAAGCACGATTCATTCAACGGCCAACTGAAGTTTGCATACAAAGGACCGCGTCCTTTAACGATCCGGCTGGAATTCTCGCAGCGGGAAAAAGCCCTGACCAGAGCCGTTTCTCTCATTGAAACCCCTTTTCCCCTGGTCAGCTATCCGTTGGTCGTGCATCTCGATGCGGAAGAACTTCTGGCTGAGAAGACAAGGGCAATCCTGACGCGCAGCAAAGGCCGCGATTATTTTGACTTCTGGTATCTGCTGTCGAAGGGCATTCCCCTGAAAGAGGATTACATCCGAGAAAAAATGAAATGGTACGGGAAGGACTACCGACAGGAAGACTTGACGGAAATCATCGCCGATGCAAAGGAAAAAGACCTGTATAGCGATCTGGCGAGATTTTTACCGAAGCATTACCGTCAGACCATCACGGACCTGAAAAAAAACATCCTCCAAAAACTCGGGTCATAGGGAATAGGTCATGGTGTTTTTCGCATCACCCATGACTCAGTCCTCAGCACTTAACAATAGGGGCGCTATCCCCACTTTATTCGCGCACTTTTTCAGCCCCCCTTGTCATTCCCGCGCCCCCGGTGTTAATTGGGGACAGCCACTAATTTTCCTGGCAAATTAGTGGCTGTCCCCAATAACCCCCAATAACCCCGCAGGAAGCACCCCACCGGCAGAATTCGCGGATCATTTAAAAAACCCATCCTTCACCAGTAAATTTCAGGATGGGCATAACGACAATAAAAACAGGCGAGCGAGACCAGAATCAGCGCAATCAGAGATACAACAAAATCAAAGACCCTCTTAAAAAATAAGTACATCCATTCTCCAAACGTAAAACAGGATTTTCCCCCTATTTTTCCAAGAAGCTCCAGAGCGGCATCAGCCGGATGGGGCGTTCGGCGCCCTGCCAGGTAAATGTCTCCGTCCGGTCGACGCGGTCGTTGAGCAGCAACAACTCATCGCACTGCAATTCCTGCGAAGCCTTGACCAGCGCCCGCATTTCCCGCTTCAGGGTCTTTGGGTTCGAAATGTCGGAGCAGACCTGGATCAATCTCGCTACCTGCAGGCCCTCCTTGACGACAAAATCCACTTCCTCATGCTGCGGACTCTTCCAGTAGAACAGGGAAATCCGACCGGCGATCTCCTCTTTTTTCAGAGCAACAGCCACGAGATTTTCATAGAGCGCCCCCCGGTCCGCACTGAAACGGAAGCCCCCCGATGCCGCCAGCCCGTTATCGGTGCAGTAGATTTTCCTGTTGCGACCTGCTTGCTCCTTCACCTTGAAGGAGAAGCGCGGAATCGAAAAAACCAGGTAGGCTTCATGCAGATAGCGGATATATTTATCGACGGTATGAACGCTGCGGCACTTCGTCACCCCGGAGACGGCATTCAAGGAATACTCCCGGGCGATGTTCGACATCAGATACAGAGTTAGGTCTTCGATCCCTTGAACCGACCTGATCTTGAACCGTTTGACGATGTCCTTGTACAGGGTGGATTGCAGCAGGGTGCGCAGGTAGTCGCGCCGGTCAATCTTCTTGAGTAGGGGTTCCGGATAGCCTCCCTGCTCTGCATAGGCATCCAGCGAGGCCATTTTCTCCACCGCCGTCCGCTCGGCAGCCTCATCGCCCGACGCTGCCAGGAACTCGCTGAAAGAAAAGGGAAACAGTGCACGCGCGGTATGACGACCCGTCAGATGCGTGGCCAGCTCCGAACTGAGCAGATTGGCGTTGCTGCCGGTGATCAGAAGCCGGAACCCCTGCCTCTGCAAGCGATTGACAAACATTTCCCAGCGGGGAAGATTCTGAATCTCATCAAAAAGCAGGTAACGCGGATTTCCGTAAACCGTGTTTACGGCCCCGATGATCTCATCGTAATCTCCGACAGCGGCCAACCTTTCATCATCGAAGTTGACATAGCCGTAAGAGCCTGTCTGTTGAATAAGGTGAACGGCATAAAATGATTTCCCCGCTCGCCGAGGACCGGTGATGACCTTGATCAGATCATCGCCGAGGTCCCAGGAGACCAATACCTTCCGTTCGACATACCTTTCCTGCGGGCGGTCTTCCATCTCTCTTTTTTGAACAAGAACGATATCTCTCAACATATGTCACCCATAATGCACATAACATTTAATTTTTGTGCATCATAGGTAGGATTCTGCACAATGTCAACATAAATAAAAACATAAATGGGGTCGGGTCTTGATGGTGTGCTTAGCCTTTTAGCGTTCAAAATATCCCCTCATATTAATTGGGGACAGCCACTAATTTTCCTGGCAAATTAGTGGCTGTCCCCAATAACCCAATACCTTTTCGATAAGATCAAGGAAATGACCATGACTGTCAACGGAATTTTCGTAAATAGGGGCGCTGTCCCCCTATTATCCCAGGATAAGAATGAGACCTGCTTTAACCTTATCGAAAAGGTTGCGAGGTAGGATGCTGACACAATCTGTCAGAAAATGTTTGTCGATGGTGACAATTTGCGAGATATTTGCCACCGAATCGTGGGGAAGACCGGTGCTTCTCTTCGGCAGCATGACATTTCCCGGCGCCTCAGCCAAATGGAGATTTCGGGTGATGACGACAACTACAACCGTTGATATGGCGCTATCATTGAAAGCGTCTTTCTGAACCACCAGCACAGGTCTGCGAAATCCCGGTCCAGATCTGGCCGGGTCAGGCAGCTCCGCCCACCAGATCTCACCCCGTTTCACCAGTCCTCCTTTGCTAACCCCACCATTTGAGCGTTATTAAATATCGGATCGACCCGAGAACTCTCATCGGCATAGATCTCGTTTAACTTTGCCTTGATGCTGTCTTCCCGATGCTTCTCCAGAAATTCAGCAATTGCTGCCGTATATAATCGACTGCGATTCAATCCCAGCACTTTTGCCGTTTCGTCGGCCTGAAGAAAAAGATTCTCCGGGATTGAAATGGCCGTTTTCAAATTCCTCATACAATTCACCTCCGTAATACATAGGGGCAACGCTCAATAATTTAGACATCCTGCGAAAGTATAACAATCGTTATACGATATGTCAAGAAGGAAAAAAACAAATAGGGGCGCTATCCCGGTTTTTTCCATTTCTTACCATTTAAATTCCCCCTTTTGTAAAGGGGGATGCAGGGGGATTTCCTCTGTTAATTGGGGACAGCCACTAATTTTCCTGGCAAATTAGTGGCTGTCCCCAATAACCCCCAATAACCCCTATTTTTCCCTATACTTCCAACACACGGCGAATCGCTGCCGCCACCGTTTCCAGTCGTTCGTTTTCAAGACGTCCCACGCAGCGAATCAGACGCTCCTTCGATATGGTCAGGATCTGTTCGCACTTAACGAAAGAGGTCTCCTTAAGACCGTTTTCCTCAGATGGATTCACGGACACATGGAAGGGAACCGCCTTGCCTTTTGTGCTGATGGTCAGAACAATCGTGTTCGGATAATGGGGGTTCCGATTCGCCGCGTCCGTCTGAATGATCACCGCCGTTCTCATGCCGGCCTGTTCCGATCCCCGGCCTGGTGACCACTCCACAAACCAGATGTCGCCTCGGTGCACTTCTTTATACATCTTTCAGCGCCACCTCCCGTTGGGCATTGCGTGCAAACTCGACGCTCGTTTCCGCCATATCTTCTCCGACAAGGGTAAAGGCTTGAAACAGGGAGGCGGCAGCCTCCTCGTCCAACTTTCTGGCCACGGCCTCCTGTACAAAAGAGGTCACGCTCCTGCCTCGACTTGCTGAAACCGCCTTGACCCGCTCGTAAAAGGCCGGATCAAATCGCAGCGTAAAAGCTACCTGTCTTTTCATGAAATCACCTCTTGACTGCGTAATATGCAGTCATAAATATACAGCATGTGAATCCTTGATGCAATGAGTTTTTAGAAAATGGGGCGCTGGCCCCCTATTTCCTCAAATCTTTCTTAATCAACTTTATTACAGTATCAACAAACACTGCCGCCTCTTTATGCCATGGCTTAACATCGGTTTCTTTGAATGTGACAAATACGTCATAATCACCTTCCTGCCTTCTCTCGAAAAGAGAATTATAAATTATCGCCGTCTCTTTGGGAATAATGCCGGCCTTCACGAAATTATGGTTAAAAAAAGACCGTAACCCGGAATGCTTTGAAGAAGAAAGATCATGTTTGCTTAACAATGCTGATACCGCATAAAAGCAAGCGTAGTAAAGCCTGTTGACACAGGCATTCCAATGTCCGGAATCGGCGAGAATTTCTGCTTCATCCAAAGATTCTCGTGCCCTGGCGATACGATATTGTATGAGATCGTTCAATTCCTTGTTCATATATGAATTCCTTCTCTTTCAACATTACTGTGCAATGGCACAACTGAATACCTGGGGCTGTCCCATTCTTGACGACTGCGAACAATGGAGCTGATTATTTGATCTGTGTCCAATTCTATCTCATAAAGCGCATAACGTATTCTGTCAGTTCGCTTGGTATCTATATGACCGTCCAATAGGATTAGAAAATCCCAATCCGAGTATTCGCGATAATCATCTCGCGCACGTGAGCCGTAAAGAATTACTTCGGCGGATGGCTCCAGTTTCAAAACGGCTTCTTTGACTTTTCTTAAGATTTCTTCGTGCATTTTTGGCCTCCTTCTTTTCGACTGTGGCCGATTATTAATAATACTTACCTTAGTTGAAGAACTTTTTACCTATTAATTATGTCCAACTCGCCTTGTCAATTTATGTGTAAAATTTACCGCAATTGTTTTAATTTGTCGAATATTTATTTTTCGGATTCCGTGTTAAGGAACCTTGTCTCAATAAGGAATAATGCAGAAAAAATGAGTCGCTGTCCCTCCATTTCTTTACCATTTAAATTCCCCCTTTTGTAAAGGGGGATGCAGGGGGATTTCCTCCGTCGTCATACCGGTGAAAACCGGTATCCGGTGCCTTTCATACAAAATACTGCCTTAAACTCGGCGCTGTACCTGACGAACTCATGGAGAAGGTGGACGCGGCAATGAGGAATAGCCTGCCTGATAATCTCAGCCATTGATTTATGCTGGGCTGCGGCCATTTTTTTCAGCATAGCTACCTGTTCTTCCGGCAACTGTATCTGCGTTCTTACCATATATCCCTCCCGTCAATGATTACACTTTACAATAATTTGATCACAGTTATGCAGCAACATGTCAAGCTTTGCCACAACCGTTTAGATTACCATAAAACCACTCGTCTTGTCCCTCCCTCCGAAATCAGGAATCCAGTATTTCCAGATACTTCCTGGATTCCCGTTTGCACGGGAATGACAGGAAGGATTGTTTTTCACAGCTCGTTTTTTCCAACAGGGGGAATCAAAAAATAACTCTTGCAGATATGATACTTCCCATGGTACACGTAATATACGTGCATTAACTATCACGGAGGACACCATGAAACAAAACATCACACTAAGTCTCGACAAGGATCTAATCCGAAAGGCCCGGATCATTGCTGCCCAGAGAAGGATGTCTATCAGTAAAATCCTCGGCGAAGAATTAGCCAGGATGACCAGGGAAGAGGAACAATATGAATTCTCAAAAAGAAAAGCTCTTTCCGATCTCAAAGCTGGTTTTCACCTAGGAGGTAAAATAATGGCAACCCGTGAGGAACTCCATGAAAGATAGCATTTTTCTGGATACGAACATATTGGTCTATGCTTATGATCTGGACGCAGGCGTAAAACATGACATCGCTATGGGCATAGTGGAAAGAATGTGGCATGAGAAGACCGGCATTATCAGTGTACAGGTACTCCAGGAATTTTATATCACAATTACCCGAAAAATATTACAGCCTCTTTCACACGTGGTTGCACGGGGTTTGATACAAAGCTACCTGTCTTGGACGATCGCATTGAATGATGGGAAAATGATTCTGGAAGCGTCTGAAATTGAGAACAGATATCATCTATCCTTCTGGGATTCATTAATTATCGCGGCGGCCTATCGAGAAAAAGCAGAAAAAATTTTGACTGAAGATCTGAATCATGGGCAGCTAATCGAGGGTATACTTATCGATAATCCCTTCATCTGAGACCCCTTGCCCCTTGAACCTTGACCCTTTCACCTCTTATTGTTAACCGATTTATCTGCACCAATAACCTGATCAACCATAGATAATGCTATCCCTTATTATAAAATCGCCTCTTAATATCATAAGCTGTTTTTTGGGAAAATAAAGCGGCATAAGTTAAATACTCACTGTGTCACGTCTTGGAAACCTTTGAAAAACAATCCTTGCAACATGTTTACATTCCTTCCGCTTATTCGTCGCTGTCCCCTGTTAACCATTCACTATTCACTATTTACCGCTTACAAAGTAAACACTCAACGTCGACTCCCTCACCAACCCCTCAACATCAAACCAGCCCAGATAAAACCGCGCCCCCGGCGCCACAATCGCCAGGGCCGTCGCCATGATAATCTTCAGATCCACACAGAAACTCCGATGCTCGAAATACCACTTCTCCAAGGCGCCCTTCAAAGGGATCACATCCTCGATATAGCAGCGCGTCTTCTCCTTCTTCGATTCAAACAATATGACTTCTTCGTTGCGCAAAAAAAGGCTGCCCATCCCCGTAAGCCCCGGCTTCATTTGCAAAATGATTTTTTTGATGTCGTCAGGATAATATATAAACTCCCCTTCCGCCAGGGGCCGCGGCCCGACGATAGACATATCACTCTTTATCACATTTAGAATCTGCGGAAGTTCGTTAATCTTCGTCGCCCGCAGATACCGCCCGAAAGGCAGAATGCGCGGATCGTTCTTCTCCGTGATCGTGCCGGACTTGGGGCTGTCCCGCAGCATCGTGGCAAACTTCAGCAGGCCAAACCGGGAATCGCCCAAACCCACCCGTTCCTGGACAAAAAAAATCCACCCCTCGCCGGTGAACTTCAGAATCAGGGCAATGACCAGGCCGAAAGGGAAGAAAATCAGAAAGGCCGGAACAGCAAGGAAAAGGTCAAAGAGCCTTTTCATCATGAGATCGTTGCGCATCGAACCTCTATGTCATTCCCGTCTTTTTCTATGTCATTCCCGTGCAGACGGGAATCCAGTATTTCAAACAAGATCCGCACTACTTGGAATATTGATGATCCGTCTCACCAGGTCCTCAGCAACGTCCAGATTCATCCGGGGGCAGTCGCTGTACATGGGAAGGTGCGGCATCAACGTCCAGGCGGGGCGCGTCATGATGCCGTTTCCGTTGGTCACTTTCAGGATGTCGTCCCTTTGATCCACATATTCTCTGTCGAGAATGAGCGTGTTCAGCCAGTAGTTGCTTTTCGCAAACGCCGGTTCGGTAAAAAACCGGACCCCTTTGACATCCGCAAAAGCCTCTGCGTAGCGCTCCGCAAGCAATCTTTTCTTCTCAAGAAACTCCGGCAGCTTCTCCATTTGCGCGCACCCCAGAGCGGCATTGAGGGCAGGCATACGATAGTTGTAACCAAGCATGTCGTGATAAAATTCCCAGGGGTGAGGGACCTTCGCCGTGGTGGTCACATGCTTGAGTAGCGTGGCCATCTCTTCATCGTTTGTGAGGATCGCCCCGCCGCCCCCGGTCGTGATGATCTTATTCCCGTTGAAGCTCAGGACCCCCAGCTTCCCTAATCCCCCCGTATGCACGCCCCTGTAATATGAACCCAGGGACTCCGCTGCGTCTTCGATCACGGGTAGATGATGTCTGCGGGCTGTCTCAAGGAGCGGCTCCATATCCACTGGATGGCCGAAGGTATGCATAGGCAGGATTGCCCTGATATTTCGCCCCGAAAGCTTATTGACACAGATGCCATCCCGCATCTCTACGATTTCTCTCAGATATTCATCAAGCTTCCCCGGATCTGTTCCTAAAGTTCTTTCCTCGATATCGATGAAATGCGGCACAGCCCCACAGTAGCTTACCGCGTTTGCCGTGGCGACAAAGGACAACGCCGGCATCAGGACTTCATCATCCTGCTCCACGCCCGTCATCTTCAAGCAGATATGCAAAGCGGCCGTCCCGTTGACACAGAGTACCGCTTTTTTTACACCGGTAAACGCCGCCAGCATCCCTTCAAAACGATCCACAAATTCCCCTATAGAGGAAACGAAATTGCTGTCCACGCATTCCGCGAGATAGCGCTTTTCATTGCCCTCAAAGATTGGGATATGCAGCGGCGTAAAGGAAGCCTCACGATTGATCACCTTCTTGATTGTGTTCAATACTTCAGTTGCAAGATCAGCCATCCGTAGCCTTTCTTATCTTTGCGCAGGCCGTATGTACAATTCAAATATCTGGAAACTTAACAGATTCTCTATTTCCAATTTCCTTCGCCGGAACACCGGCAACGATTTTCCAGGCAGCTACATCTTTGTTAACTACAGCACCTGCCGCAATAACAGCGCCGCTATTTATTGTAACATCAGGTAAAATTCGCACACCCATACCCACAAAGGCATCCTTCCGAATGATTACCTTCCCAAACTTAACGCTTCGCTGCTCCCACGGAACCATGGGACCCGACCCCCTGAATCCATAGTTCGGTGTATCCGATGCGGTTACAACTGCAGATGAGTGGGCCATGCATGAATAATCTTCCATGATGAATTCACCACCACCACTGATAACGCAGTTTTCTGCGATATGCACTCTTTTCCCTATCCTCACTGACCCTGCCTCAAGCAGAACATTTTTATCCAATAAGATAAATTCATCCAATTCCACATTATGGGGATTTCTGAAAATAACCCCTTGCTCAATGATGACATTGCTTTTCATGCATTTAAGCCGTCTGCACCAATAAATGCCCCTTAAATAATTACCCAAGAAAAATGGAGAACCAGGCAAATATGTTAAGAGTGTCAAAACAATATCTCTATAAATGGGAACAGGGAGGGTTAAGATAAATCCAAGAATCAATTCAGTAATTCTTAGAAAAAAACAAAATATGCTATTTGAAAAAAAAGATCTTATAACACGATACGATCCGGGTACAGTTTCACCCTTACCAACTTTCAAATCTATCATGTGATCAATGAGTCGCTTATCGTATATCATAAATCACCACTTTCAGAACCGATCGATGCATAGAGTTTGACTATGAAGCCTGACCCCAATGTGGTCAGAAACCACCTGTCCATAGAGGTTTGATTAAACATGGCAACCTGTTCAACATCAGTTTTGCGTATTTTTCTCACTGTCCTGGCTGAAAAGAACCGGCGACCCGAGCTTGAAGCGAACCACCAAAGCGATTCAAAGCATAAAAGGAAGTAACACCGCAAGACCCGGAATCACCAAAACCAGATCGAGAACCCTTTTGCTTGCCATCATATTAATTTAGGCCGCTTTTCACAAAAGCTCTGACATGGGCGTTTCAAACTGTTGTACGCCCTGATTGAACGACATACCGATCATACCAGCCCGCCCCAAATTTTTCACGCAGCCTTACCGGAAAGACACAATATTATTTACTTTTTGAGTATAAACATCTTTCAATTAATGGCCTATAGTTCACTTTACGGTCTAACATCTGTGAAGAAAAGTCCACAACTTTCTCTGTCCAAGATTGCCCGTTCGCCAAAAAACGATTGTAACAAGCCCTCAAGGCATTCAACAAACTCTCAGGATTCCCTGCTTGGTAATTCACTCCAAGGTCTTGCGTGGAGATAAGATGCGCTGATTCTCCTTCCAAGCTATTTATGACTGGCAACCCTAAAAGAAGATAATCATTTAGTTTATAGGAATAGGCAACATTTCCTCCCGCCTTGAAACAATTGAGCCCGATATGAGAACGTTTGAGATAACCAAGAAGTATGCGATACGGAAGCCTTCCGGAAACCCATGCTTTTATGGATACGTCAGCGATCTTCGTTCTGATAGCCATCTCTCTTTCTCCACCACCGAGTATCAGCAAGCCCGCTTCCGGACATTCACTTTCGAAATTGGCAAATGCATCAATCAAACAATCGAGATCGTAGTTCTCTCCAAGGGTTCCTGCATAGGCCACAATAAACTTTGCACTCTGCAGTTTTTCTGGTAACCGTTCCGCAGGGAGGATGCTACGATAATAATCAGGATCACCACCAAGATAAATTGCTTGAGCACGAGACTGTTCGCTGGATTTCCGAATAGAATTTGCGCGTTCTGCATATTGAACCGATTCACTAAACACATAATCTGCGTAGCGAAGAGGAAAATCAGCACAGGCTTTCCATACGTAGTAGCCTACTTTTGTTATAAAATTAAGTTTTGTAACGCTGAGGATCGATTCCGGCCAAGTGTCGTGAATATCCACGATAAACCGCGCGCCAATTACCCTGGCAAATATGGTGGCAACACAAGCTGCCCCGTTGTGCGGTAATACAGAAAAAATCGTGTCGGGTCGTCCCCGTCTCAAGCTTTCGCGAATGAAATAAAATAATATCAATATATCAAACACGGCATGTGAGAGCAACCGCCGGAAGCTCACATTACTTCTATATCCAGGCTCGACGACCGCGACACAACGCCAAGGAAGCATGTCTAATCGGCGATGTTGCTTCCGTGCGTGGTCGAACATGCTGATGAATTGGCAAACGGATGCTCCCTTTTTGGTAAGCTCTTGGCAAATGTAGCGATATCTGTCCGCTGAATCCGGGCTCGTGGGATCCGAGAAGGGGGAGATAACCCATACGGTTATCTTTTTGGGTTTATCCGGTTCTTGCGTACTTCTCTCTCGCTCAGTAGAGTAGAGAGCTGGCGTAGTAGCCGAATGGTTCTATCTCCAGCTTCCCCTCATCAGTAGGGTCGAGGACTGGCGCGCCACTGAGCACTATCAGTACGTTTCCAGCCCCCGCCACGTCAAACGTAGCGTGCGGATTTCCCGCACTACGCTTTCCTGTTAACTTCTTCTAAAGGTTTATGTGACCTATCAGTCTGGCAGCGCTTTCAGGCCTGATAATATCTGACCTTGTAATCATTATATACCCCAAGGTTCTTATAGAACCAGTCCCTATTCCACCTGTTCCAGCCGAAACCACAGCGTTTCCTTGCCCGCATCTGATGTCGCCGAATCTTCTTCTCCACCCAGTCCTTGATGTATCCAAAACATCCACTGGCATGTCCAACCCTAAAATAGTTAACCCATCCTCTGAGAATTGGATTAATCAGGTATATGACCCTATCTACGGGTTGCGAGTTGTGGCGGCGAAACACTTCTTTAAGTTTTCGCAGCAGAGTAGTTCGTGCCTTCATTCTCGGTGTGATTCGCACTCCCCACTTGCCCTGGCGGGTTTTCATCCGCCTAAAGTCAAACCCAAGAAAACTGAATGTCTCGTCTTTAGTAAGATCCACTATCCGAGTCTTCTCCTGATTTACTTGAACGTCAAGCTTGTTCAACTCCTCAAGAAGTCTTCGATAGGCCGCCTTTTCAAGCCAATTCCATTTCCGGAAGCCGTCTACAAGGATAACCAGATCATCGGCAAATCTTGCATACTCAATGTATGTATATTTGCCATGACGGGTGACTTCTTTTGCCCGTTCCAGCATCTTATCCACTTCGTTGAGATAGAGATTACTGAGCAATGGCGAAATTACTCCCCCTTGTGGTACTCCCCGCTTACCATTAGCTTCCAGAATCAGCTTCAGCAGTCGCATCACATCGCCATCGTCCACTCGTTCGGCAATCTTCCTAAGAATGATATCATGCCGAACATTATCAAAGTAGGCCTTAAGGTCTACATCGATGACCCGTGTTTTGTTTTTCACCACTGCTTCTGCCACACGTCCTACAGCCGCATGGGCTGTCCGCTTGGGTCGATATCCATATGACCCTTCCTGGAAATCGGCTTCAAAGATCGGTTCAAAGATTAGCTTCAATGCTCCTTGAACCACACGGTCTCGAATGCAAGGAATCCCCAAAATCCTGACCTTATTTTTGTCTTTGGGTATCTCCTTCCTTCGATTCCTCATCGGTCGATACGTGCCTGAGACCAGTTCTTCTCTTATCTGCTCAAGAAAAGCTTCCAGACCCGATTCCTCAATGGCCTCAAATGTTACCCCGTCTATTCCCGGTGCACCATTATTCTTCTTGGCCATCTTGTAGGCCTCTCGGAGCGTCTCCATCTTACAGACATGAACATACAGTCCCCAGAATCGCCATGCCTTTTCAGACTTCGCCTTTAAGTATATCTTCCTCCTCAGGTTCTGTAAACTGATGGGCGCCTTTATCATCTCGCCCTTACCTCCCAGTGTTGTCAGAAGATTATTAACAGCAGGGCTCCTTTGCTCCCCGGATATTACTCCAGTTCATCGCTCTTACGAACCCATCCGCCACCCTCTCGCCTTCGATCCACTTCCCGGTGTTGCCGGTTATAAGACCTACCTTGCTCCAGAAATTTCTCCCTGGGACGAGGAGGGTTTCTCCAGTTGCTTGGTTTGTCCTTGTTACCATGCTGTCGCTATCACCCCGCCGGAACGAATCAAACGTATCATCCAGTTTTCGTCTGTTCATCTTGCCTTCGCCCTACGGTTGCTGGCTCGGCTTCCGGAACTTCGAATTCTCGAGGCCACCTCTGCGTTCACTCTCGTTACGGCCTGGTAACTCGCTCCCTTCCTTTTGATGGGTGTGTCAATAGGCTCCAAGATTTTGGTTTCCCTCCACCTTGCTATCCAAGCTACAGGGCTCTGGCTTTTACCCTGGCAGGTTTGACTCCTGCTGAACAGACCAGCCTTCGCTGGACACACAACCGTGCATGCGATTCTCCCGCACACGGCTTTCCGATGTTCTTCATCCGGATGATTTCGCCGACTGAGACCAAGGAGCCTTGGTTGGAACTTCGTATAGACCTAAAGGAATCAAAATAATATCTGTCCGGACACGCCTTATATCCAAAACTACGGTAATGGTGTTTCCGGCGCAGGCATATTCGAATCCTATAGACCGGGTATCTTTTCAGAGTTGTTAGGGCCTTTGTACAATTGCCATATCGAAAGTAACCTACCCATCCTCTGACGACTTCATTAACTTTCCGGATCACATCTTCCATCGGTACTGCACTGTACTGCTCAGTTGTCAACCGCTTAACCTCTGATGGTGTGCTATTTCATGGCACACCATACATCTTGAAGCATAAAATCGCACTTAATTTTATTAATATTTTTAATATAATTTAATAATTTGTTTTTGATAAAATTATCACTATGGTATGCCACATAAAATCCGGAACCCTCTTTAACATTACCTCTTTCAACAATACCACTTTTTTGTATTTGTTTAAGTTCATTTTGTGTTAATTTATGGAAGGTTTTTTCTCCATGAAAGGAACCAATAAATAGACCGTTTTCCTTTAAGACTCTTTTTATTTCGTTTATCCATAAGTGGTTTTGAACTTCGGATAAATGAGTAAATACAGATATACAATATAATACATCTATAGATTTATCTTTTAAAAGAAATGGAGGCTTTAAATCATTTTTAACAAAAGTTATGTTATTTATATTATTTTTGCACCAGAGTATTGTTTTAGGATTATAATCTGTTCCTATAAGCTCAATAATGTTACTATTAATTGATTTAAGGTGTTGTAATATTCTAGCTGCGCCGCAACCCCACTCGCATACTGTAATGTTTTCAGCAGGTTTATGCTGCAAAATAATATCGTTAATGAAATTGGCGTGTATTAATCCTGTTTCGTGATATTCTTTTAGCATGCAATGACCATAAGCATCTATCATGAGTGAGTAGGGTGGTATTTTTATATTATGTGCTTTGGAATAAGCATTATTTTTTGCGTGACACATCAAAACCTTTTGAAATAAAATTCCTCTTGTAACAATAGGCAAAAGATGTAGTTTTCTTAAAACAATTAAAGTAAACTGTTTAAATTCCATGGCAACCTCCATTTTTTTATTTTACTTTGACATGTTTGTTAAAATTATTCAGCAGTGTAAAATCTTTTGTGTAAATTCATAAAGGTAGAAAAAAAGCGCTTTTCCTATAAAAGACCTTTGCACAATTTCGATATTAAATTTTCCTCTGTTTGGATGCTCACTTTTTCAGATTTTTTATCGGTTTCTAAGTTTTGATACCGAAAAACGCTCTTTGACAATCTTGGTTTCCCCCGGATAACCCCGGGGAGGGGGCATGGGGGATGCTTCCCCCTACGTTGCGGCAATCATCTTCCGTTTTCTCAGATTCAGAACAACACGCTTGATATTGAAGGCCATCGCTCCGCAGAGATGATCCCAATTCTCCTTGAGAAGGGTAGTGAACCTCGCTTTTCCCGCGCCATGATATTTATGGGTTAAGCCAAAATATTGCTCAATCTTGTACCTGACCTTGGCAATGGTTTTGTTTCTGTGGATTTCGGTTTCCGTCAGAGATGCATTGATCTGGTTCTTTCTCATGATTCCGTCACCGATGCCGTTCATGCTCAGGAATTCCCGATTGGCTTTTCCACAGTAGCCCTTGTCGGCATAAACCGTTTCAGGAAGACCGTTACCATGAATGCCCTTCGTCACCACATAGGAGAAATAGGTCGTGTCATGCTCAGAGGCCTTGAATACACAGGTGGATAAAACCAGACCGCTTTCCACATCAACGGAGGCATGCTCCTTCATTCCGAAAACGGGCTGCTTGTTCTTCACCGTCCAGTCGGAGTCAATATCCCTCTGGAAGCGCATGGCCTTCTGTGTCTTATTCCTCATCTTTGCCCTGGCCTTCCTCTTCTCTCTCAGGGCATCGAGATTGTTTGTACTCACAGGACGGCTTGCTGATCTGATCACCCTGGCATCTACGGCCATGCCGGATTCAAGGGAGAAACCCAGGGCACTGAACTGCTCCAGAAGCTCATGGTGTATCTTCTCCAGGGTATCTTTCCCAATCCGTTCCCTGAACCGGCAGATGATGGAATGGTCAGGAGAAGGTTCGCTGAAGGGCAAACCGATGAAGGCCTTGAAGGATAAACGATCATTGATCTGGATCTCCAGCTCCGGATCGGAGTGGATCCCGAACCACTTCTGGATCAGGCTGGCTTTCAACAGCAACATGGGCGGGTATGCTTTGTTCCCGTATTCCGATTGCCCCACAGGATAGTTCTCTGTTACGATCTTCTCTATGGATGTCCAGTTGATGATCTTATCGATTTCCGTAAGTGATTGTTGGGTCCGTGATTGTGCCTGTCCGAATGCTCTCTGGAGTTCCATATCGAGGAAAGTCGGTTTTCGATCGTATTCTTTGAAAGCCATGGCGGTCTCCTTCAACGTTGAATTTGACCGAAAATTATCATGAAAATCGTAATATGTCAAGTGATATTAATATGTTAAATCACTTTTTCTCTATTTTTCTACTCAAATTTTAACAGGAGTTGTGCAAAGGTTTCTCATATTAAACTGAATAATATCATTACCATACATGCAAGTACGCAAGAACCGGATGAATCAGTAATATCCTTAACCAATGTCCAATTTTCTGAAAAAACGGATAGAAAAATAAACTCTAATGAAATTTTGAAAATTCACAGCTCTCAATGCTCCTCGAAATGAGAAAATTCAAAGGTCTCTATACGGGACAGAAAAATCAGACTCAGGGTTGTGGCAACGCCGCCAAAGGAACTCAAAGTACTGATTCAAAGAATGAAGATTTTGCTTCCAAATAAACCAAAGATCATTGAAATGTAGTGACGAAAATGACCTGATTTTTATCGTAACTACTTGATATTACTACTTCCAAACTTTAGAACTGCGGTAGATGGGTTAACCCGGATGAACCGCTTTTTGTTTAATTTTTCCCTTACTGCCAATCTAATCGCCGCGTTTTGATGCATTCATTGGATATTTTGACATGGACAAATATCACAGCTCAAATTAGTGCTTACCATGACTGAACCATGGGGAAAAGCCTATCGTCAAATATTTCAGAATAAATCAATTTAACTCTTTTGTGATAAATTGATCCTTCATGTAACTTGTGCAACCCGTTCTGGAGCAGAGAGTGCATTTGCCCCAATGTCTCTTTGTCATATCGACTATCTATAAGAGATTTAGACCTTAGAAAGCGTGTAAAGCTTTTTTCTTTTATGTTAATTTTCTTCATCCAAGCCGCCTCGGCCAAATTCCAAAACATCCTCATTTCCTCTTTTGCTGGACCATAGAACACTCTGTAGTACTCGTTTAAAATATCATCCAGGTTTTCGTTGACATTCCAGAAAAGCTTCCCAGTGAGGTATAGATTCAGGTGTGACATACCATAGAAGCCCATCTTTTGTGGTTCAGATCCTTGCCAAGTTTCAGCTTCAATAAACTCACCCTTGCTGAATTTCTTTAAGTATCTAAGGTCGTCGGCTATGGTATGCGGGAAAAATACAGGGTGCCCTCGCAAAACTCCCCATGAATTTAAATAGTATTCCCATATGTAGATATGGTTACTTTTCACGCGCCAGCCTTCTATAAAGCGGTCCATCTTTTTGTGGTATTCGGGATCATTATAGAACATCCTCCATTTAGCGATCATCACAGCAACATTGGGATTTAACCTTTTCAGTTTGCTGGGGGGATATTGGTAATGTTCGTATGCCATGCAGCCTATAAACTTATCAGGATGCGATTTGTATATCTCTTTCGCCACCCTGTCTATAAAACCCCAGATATAATCTGAATACTTACCCTCCTCGCCCATTTTTTCGTTAATCTGAGATTGACAGTCTTTGCATTCACATATTTTGAACATACCATCATTGGGTGCTAGCGGATAGAACCTTTGCTCCGGATGCTCATCAAAATATTTTCTTATATCTGCAATCCATTGTTTGAATACATCTCCATTGGATAGGTCAAGATTGCCGCCACCTCGTTTTGAAGATAAGTCAGTAAAATCACGACGTCCATTGATTAAGGCAAAGTATTCAGGATGCGTATCTTTGTACTTCAGGAAAAAATGGAATGAGTCTATTATTTGTACAGGTGCGGCCGCGCCGAAACCAGTTCTTTTGTACCAAAGGGCGGCATCTACATCATCAGCGAAATCACACAGCCATACATATCGATATTCAAAATCAGGAGCTTTTTTAATGTCAACATTGGAAACTTGCAAAGTGTTTTTGGGCTGGATTACTTCCCCTAACTCTCCCGGCATATACCACCGTACACCACAGAAGCGATGCAAGAAATAATAGACGCCATACAACGTGCCTGTTTCTCCGAATGCATTAAGCTTCAACTTTGCATTATATACCTCTTTACTACGCCAAGGACTCCTCATACCAACAATTGGCTTTCCTTTATAATCCTTTCCCATAATTACCAGCCAATTGTCGCGACTGACTATTCGGAATTCATCGGGTTTTTTGAGTCCGACATTTATACCTTTTTGTCGAGTATAATCGCTCTCGCCTATCAATACGTACCCTGTTGACTTATCTGTGACAGGCATCTTATGTTTTATGGAAAGCAACGCGCCGGTTGTCTTCTGCACATATTTTTGAAATTCCGACGCTGCAAACCAAACTGAGTCGGGACAGTCTTCAGCAATGATAATGGTGGCCTGAGGCTTCCTGTCCTGAACTAATAGCATGCTATAGCCATTTTGTGGCATGAACAGGAAAAGGATAACAACCATTATTCCGTATCTATTTACTAACATTTTCAATTATTTTAGAGAGAAATTGCAGGCTGTTGAGAAGCATCTAACGGAATATTTGTGCATTCATGAAGCTTCTGTTTTTCTGCTAGTTTTGCAAGTTTTTGCCATTCCATTTCTAAAAGTAAAAACAACACGATAGACATACCTACAAAATTGAATAAATATGGATTAGTCATGCACGGAATTATAAACGCTAGCCAACTTGCCAACCAATATCTTAGCCAATGACTCCCCTTTGTCATTTTTGCTATTCTCCACGCATTAAAAAAAAGATTAAAGACGGTAACAGCCCACAAAAATATACCACAAAGCCCAATCTTCATTAAGAGCATCGGAAGAAACATCTCGTAAGAAAATGCCGCACTTTCTGAGCGTATCAAGTGTTTCGCAACACCGCCGAAACCGGTACCAAAGAGCGGATAATTAGACCATGTTTCCATCAATGCCTGACTTTGATTTAGCCTGATCTGAACGCCCTCATCGCCTGCAAACAGGCTAAAAAAGCGTGAAAAAATAGGGGCTATTGGGTCATAATTCCAAAAAAGTAAAATTACGCCCATAAGGATAAAAAAACTACTGAATGCGATCGAAGGGCCAGAAAAACTAATACGTCCTACACAACAAGAATTAGCCAAGCGAACTAAAGGAATCATGCTCAAAGAGAGAAAACCTATAGCTACACCCAACCAAAAAGAACGCGTGTAGGTAAATATAATAGCAAATAATATAAAAAATATTACGATAAAATATAACTGATTACGCCTAACTAATTGTAGGGCGATGAATAATGCTGGAATTAAATATAGTGAGGAAATCCACATAACCCTATAGTAGCCGTCCGGCATATAACCAATATATATGCCTCTATAATCTTCTGCACAGAAAAAGATTTTGGCGATCATTCCCATTGTTGTGCCGAAATCTGGTAGAATATATACGACAGCCCATATCGCAACATGAATAAGAGCAACAATAAATGCCAAAACAACAAATATAACCCTAACGATCCCCCAATTAATATTTGCTGTCCGCATTAAAGCAACCAATGGGAAATAAAGCAACAACATAAAAATCGACCCGCCATCACCAAATGCCCAACTTAACTCAGTATTATGTATGATAGGAATCCAGAAAATCCATATAAGTATATTAGCAAATATGAATATCAGCAAACCAAAATCAAATATTGTGATGCGCCATCGCCCCCTAATAAACGCATATGAATACAGGATAATAAAGGAAAAAATAAATAAAATCTTTCTAACAGTAATTGCTTCAGTTATTTTCCAAAAACCAGGCCCTCCTAAAATTAATTCTACAAGAAATAAAAAGGGAATACTTAATATTATTCTCTTTATCATTTAGTATATTCAGAACGTATTGCGTGAGTATATGAACCCTTAGCTAGTTGAAAGAAAAAAAGTAAATTACGTAGAATCCCTTGTTTTACTATGCGATATTTGAGGCTACAAGTGAATGCGGCCGTCCCTCTCGTCTTTATTGATGATATAAACTCTTCAAGCATATAATTATTTTTAACATCATTTTGACTATTTATGTGTTTCAACAGAGCACAATTCTGCAACATTAGCTTAATCATCGATTTATCGAGTTCTTCAAAATTGACTAAGCGACGCAAATTTCTCCTGGAGATAATTTTCTTAGCACCTGCCACATTATCAGTATGTTGTCTATATAAGAGTGTTGAATGAGGAATAAATACTAATTTACCAAGTGCTGCAGCGACCAGCGCTATCCACCAATCGTACATCAAGGCAGTATTTGGTACCGGCAGACATTTTGATAGAAGCGCACGATTAATCATAACAGTGCAGCCTGTAACAAAATTTTGAGTTAATAAGATTCGAAGAGGGTTATCATCTACGTGATTCATCTTCTGATAACGCATGAATGATGGATGAATAACTTGGCAAGATGAATTGACAACTGCGCAATCCGTATGCACCAAGATCGGCATACCTGTTCCAAAGCGCTTCTCACTGTCTTTCATAACCTTCAATGTTGTTTCAGTCTTATCAGGCAACCAGATATCATCTTGATCACAGAACATCACATAAGGTCCGTCTGTATTTTCCATCAGTTGTGCAAAATTTTGGCATGCCCCAACGTTTTGACCAGAAGATGGTAAGAGTTGAATACGTTTATCTCTTTTTGAGTAACTTTTAACTATCTTCATTGAGTCATCGGACGAACCGTCATCACGAATATAAAGAGTCCAGTATTCATACGTCTGTTCTAATAAGCTATCAAGTTGTTCGCTCAAATATCGGCCACCATTAAAAGTAGCCATTAATATGTTGATTTTTTTCATACTCTAATTCAACCTATTGAATCCCAACCATATTTTTCCCCACCTCTATAACTCGTGAGCAACTATTTGCATCAACGAAGCTATTGTATTTTCTTTGCGCCGCCTTTCGCTCCACGCGGCATTTATCATTGCCATTTAATATTTCTTGGCAGGCCTTCATTACATCGTTCCAATCTCGACATTTTGGGCCGGCCATTGCGACGTGGTTGTAATCTTCATACATTTCACGATCGCCCGCAAGGTAGTTTTCAAGATCAAAGGGAGCGAACACCACTGGCCTGTCCAAAAGCAAGTAATCGAAGTATACACCGGAATAATCGGTAATAAGTATGTCAGTAAAATTAAGTAACGGATTGATCTCCGGAACCGACTTCTCATCAAGCCAACAAATGCGCGAAATTCGCTCTTTCAAATTGATCACTTGGGGTGAATTAAGGTAAACGTAATGCATCTTGATTAATAAAACAGCCTCATGATCCGTCAAAAAACTTTCAAACTTCTCCACTTCGAAAGTATGAAACAACTTGTCCATATCTTTTGGATCATTTCGAAAGGTTGGTGCATAAATAAGCACATACTTAACCACAAGGGACTTTTTGAGTTCCTCAATAAAAGGAATAATCGGTGGATTGGGATCAAGCAGAACATCGTTTCTTGGATAACCGGTGACTTTGACTTGCAGCGGGCTTACCCCGAAAGCGCTTGCCATATATCTCTTGAAAACTTCACTGCAAGCGATGACCACATCCCACCGTTCCACAGTAAACGGGAAAAAAGCCTGCCAAATCTTTTGCAATAATCCTAATAAGCTTGAAGTATCTATCTGAGCATATTTGTCATCCATTACGATTTGTTTCATGGGTGAACCATGCCATAACTGGAGCTTCTTGGCTCGCGAAATAGCTATCCTGTTTACATCAGCGTTACCCCAACAGGCTATCGCGAGACCGGCCCGGCAGGTAAGCCAGTAGCCTTTCCAGGACTTAATCATGTACACTTCAAACCCATACCTGTGCATTTCATTTACAACTTTACGTTCACGGGTCAGCCAGATTGCCCTGATTTGGGGCTCATTTTTACAAACACTTTCAAAGAGCCATTTACTGTTGTCCGTGTAACTACGGCCAAGCCATGCGCCGAATACCCAGATATTTTTATTGCGCGGGGTAAAAAAACTAATCCAGTAAAGAGGTAGTGAAATCAGATTTATAATGAGCGCCCGGATTCTCTGGTACACCTTACCTCCAAATCAGGCAGCGTTTGATGCATATCTTTGCAAGCGCTTCACGAGGTTAGAATATTCAGTTGAGGTTATGCCAATGAGACCGACAAACAAAAGAGCGCCGGTCATAACTGTGTAACGCATTATATTATGATCAGGAATAATGAACAGTTGAAACAATCCTGTCAAAACGGCAATTGAAATTAAAATCCATGAGCGCTTCTCTATAAGCCAACTCTGAACTTGCCGCCATGCGAAAAAGATATAGATGGCCGTCAAGAAAACATGGGTGATAATCGACGCAAAGAGGGCGCCGTTTAAATTGAATCTTGGAATCAAGAGAATGTTGAGAGCGATACTGACGATAACGGATAAACCTACACCAACCATACGCACAACCTGGCGATTATCAACCGTCAAAAGAATACCATAGGAAGCTCCTAAATAACGCAATAGAAGAACTATGCCAAAAAGAGGAAATAGAGGAATGACCTTGCTGAAACCATTACTGCCATAAATTAATTTCACAATCAGATCCGAGAAACCAATCATACAAATAAAGCCAAACACGCCTATCATCAAGCAATGGCGCGTCATGCGTGTAGACAGACTGATCAATGCCTTGCGATCATAACTGTCTTTGGCCATACGACTCAGGTAAATGTTGGAAAGTACATCAGTCAATATCAATCCGCCGACCATTATCCTCAATCCGGCCTGATAAATGCCGACATTTTCTGCACCGAGAAAGTGTTGAATAATGATCGTATCAACGGAAAAATAAAGTGTGCCTAAAGCTACATGGGCCGCAAAAGGGAATCCACTACTCAGCGCCGTAAGCGCGCTACGTCGGTTAGGATATATAAACTTGGTCCCGCCAATAAGATGCCGGTAAACCGCCCAAGAAAGAATCAGAAAAAAAGCCTTGGAAAGAACAAATCCTATGGCGATGACTTCAGGACCCTGACCAGATAATACAAGCCCTCCGACTAAGAGAAAAGTAACTATGCTTGACCAAAATACAGTCTTCACCTCTCTATCGAACAGGCCCATACCCCGAAAACTCAAGTTAAAAAGCAAGCCGTAGGAATTCAGAATATTTGAGAATAGAAGCAAACCAAGGATAAGGCGATACCCCTCAAGTGACTTTAATAGAAGGATCAACGGCAAGCCAAAAACGGCTACTATTGCGGTTAAAATCGTTTTTATCGCCACCGCCTGACAGGTCAGCCTATGTGCTTCCTGGGTTTTTTTCCCTACGTCCCTGACCAGTTGGAGATTGAAACCGTAGTCAACTAATATGACGATGATGGCCGCCAGAGTGAACGGATACATGAAAACACCGAAGGTTTGAGGACCCCAAAAACGCGCCATGATGATAAAGAGCAGGACGCCGTTGATAAAGCGCAGAATAGTCGATGTAAACATGAAGAGGGTGTTTCTGATCATGGTTCAGCTTTGAGGGTTTGCAAAGGCCGACATTGCGGCGGCCTTATTCAAAATATGTCTTAAAGCGCTTTTGTTTAGATATCGGGGATTGTTTTTGACACGATCGGGATTAAAGCCGTGAGTGATAATGGTCTCTATATCATCATTCGATTTTATTCCAAGGGCGTTCAAATTTGTCTCCAGGCCGATTTCCTTCATCAACATTTCAAGTCTTTTTGGTGCATTTTTATGATTCTTCTCACCCAGAAAGACGGCGATTTCTTTTAATGTCTTAATCACATATTCCCGGCCCCGTTTATCTGTGAGACTGTTTTCCGTAACGCCGGATATAAAATGAAACATGCCGGGCAAAATCAAACCGCATGCATGCCCGTGAGGTATGCCGAAGTATGATGTCATGGGATATGAAATGGCGTGGACGGCGGTGGTTTTGGTTAATCTTATCGCTTTGCCGGCCAAATGGGCGCCCTGTGCCATAGACAGGCGGTGCTCTGGTGTGGGATTATTTACACAGTCGATAATTCCGGGATAGATCAGTTCGATTGCACTTGCGGCCAATTTTTTAGATTGCTCTGTGGCATGGATGCTCCAGTATGATTCAATGGCCTGGGATAGGGCGTCCATCCCTGAAGATGCTGTGATATAGGGTGGCAAATTCATTGAGAAAGCCTGATCAATGATTGCAATAGCCGGAAGCATCGTTTCATGCTCCACGGAGTGTTTTTCTTTTCCGATATAGAGCACAGCAAAATGCGTTGCCTCGCTGCCGGAACCTGAGGTTGTGGGGATAGCGATCAGAGGGGCGCTTTTCCTTATTTCAGGTTTTTTTTCATTAAACCAGTCTTTCGGTTTGATGTCGTTTGCAGCAAAGAAGTTAATCAGTTTGGCTGTGTCGATAACACTGCCGCCGCCGACGGCAATAACGACATCCGGCTTTTCTTTCTTATACGTTTCCAAGCCGCGCTCAATATCTGCAATTTTTGGATTAGGTTCATTATATGGGTAAGGTACAATTGAAAAGCCTTTGAGCAAAGGGTCCAATATATTTTTTGCACCCGAAACCTCAAAGGATTGCCGGCCCGTAACGAGGAAAATATTTTTAGGAGAAAGTTTTAAAAGGATCGTCGCTAAGTAACTGATGCTGTCAAACCCGATATATTCTTGCTGATTCATTTCGAAAGGAATTCCATAAATGCCGCCTTATTTTCATGTGGCGTCGTTTTCGGGCGGCCTAAATCTGCTCTCGCGCCTTTTCTTACGCGAATTTCCAGCAGAGCAGGGCCTTGCGTCGCCAGCAATGGCGGCAGCAGGTCTCTGAGTTCTTCCTGTGACTCCACAACCAAGGTCGATTTATAGCCGCAGGCGATGGCTATCTTTGTAAAGGCGACGTCTTTGCCTGCCGTTGGCTGGCCGCCGACCGAATCATGGGCGGCGTTATTAAGAATGATATGTTTAAAATTATTAAGGTTTCGTGATCCGATAATGGCCATGGCGCCTAAGTGCATTAAAGCCGCCCCATCTCCGTCGAGACAAAAAACCTGTCTGTCCGGTTTTGCCAAGGCGATTCCCATGGCGATTTGTGAGGCGTGGCCCATGGATCCGACCGTAAGGAAGTCACTGCTATGATTGCCGTCAATCGCATCTCGATATTCGTAAAGTTCCCGGGAAATCATTCCGGTAGTTGAAACAAGAATGTCTGTCGGCCTTAACGAATCGACAATTTTCTGTATGGCGTATTCACGAGAGAGAAGTGAAATATCTTTTGCCGTTTGTTTTAACTTATAGGAATCAAAAACGCCCTTTTTTACTATAAGGGCGGCAGGGCATTTATGTGTGGATATTTCCGCAAACAAATCCTCTAAACAGAGATCGGCTTCTTCAACATTCTCTGGCAGGATGCGGTATGGAATATCCAATGTTTGCAAAATTTGCAGTGTAATTTTCCCCTGCTTGGCATGTTGCGGTTCGTCCTTTACTCCCGGTTCGCCGCGCCAGCCGATCAACAAAAGTATGGGAATGCCGTAAACATCAGGATCAGCCAGTGAGGTTAATGGATTAACGGCGTTGCCCTGTCCGGAATTCTGCATATAAACAAGCCCGATATGGCCTGTTGCCAGATAGTGACCGGCGGCCAGAGCGACGGCGCCGCCTTCATTGGCGGCAATGACATGCTGATTGTCGGGTACATGATCGGTTATATAGGCGCAAAAATCCTTGAGAAGGGAATCGGGTACACCGGTAAAAAAAGAAATGCCGCGGGTTATCAGCATTTCATAAAATGTACTGCATTTGATCATACCGGGTCTCCTCTCATCAAAGTACCCTTTACTTAATCAGATTTATAATCTCATTTATAGGCATGCACAAAGCTTCCGCTTCAAGGGCGCGCTCGCTCTCGAGGATTATCTTTGCCGCTTTGAGCATGCCGGGATAAGCGCTTCGCAACATATGGTTGGCATAAATAACAATCCTTACTCCAGCTTCGGCGAGTTCTCTTTCGGTAACTTGAGAATAAGTGGTCGGAATAACAACGAGAGGAACTCTTGATTTTAATTTATTGTAATGCCGGCAAAATTCCAAAACTTCGTCCGGTGTTTTTTCTCTGCTGTGAATCATTATACCATCGCAGCCCGCGTCTATATATGCCTTTGCCCTTTCAACAGCGTCGGTAATCCCCGCTTTTAGTATCAAACTTTCGATACGGGCAATAATCATAAAGTCATCAGTAATCTGGGCCCGCTTTCCTAAACTTATCTTTTGCGAAAAATTTTCTATACTGTCCTGCTGTTGTTGTACCTCGATACCAAAGAGTGAATTTCTTTTCAGGCCAATCTTATCTTCAATAATCACGGCGGAAACCCCTAAGCGCTCCAGTGTTCGAACCATGAACACGAAATGTTCAGCGATGCCGCCGGTGTCTCCGTCAAAAATGATCGGTTTGGTTGTCACTTCTAAGATATCGTTAAGTGTGCGTGTTCGGGAAGTCAGATCGACACACTCAATATCAGGTTTACCCTTAGCCGTGGAATCGGTAAGGCTGCTTATCCACATGCCATCAAATTCGTGACGGACATCATTTTTATTTATATAAACATTTTCTACAATCAACCCGCATAGACCATTGTGTACTTCAAGAAAACGAGACAATGGTTTGGCTGTGAGAAGCCGTCTCAGGCGCTTCCCTCTGATATCAGGAGTAGTTCCAATTTCGCATACAGCTTTGCTTAGGTTCGTCGATGATACTCCCGGTGTGTAGGGTGGCTCTATAAGTTCGCCGCCCCATTTTTGAAGAGTTTCGATGACCCGCTTTCTCGTTTCTTGTTGCACTCCGGTTCGCCAGTCATCACCATGTACAACGTATTGCGGCTTTATCTTCAATAGATTAGGAACATAATCTAAAGTTTCTTGTGGAATAACTTCTGCAACGCCAACGATGTTTTCTACTATTACTTTGCGCTGTTCGAAAGAAAGATAAGGCAGGCGTTTATAACTTGCTATGGCGCTATCTGTCAAAAGACCGATAATCACATCACCATACTGCCGGGCTACGGAAATAATATTCAGATGGCCCGGGTGGATCAGATCAGCACTCATGGCCACATATACTTTTTTTCTCTTGGGCTTTTTAGAAGTCATATTCTTTCTATCCTCCGCTGAAATCATGAATCTTTAGAAATGCATTACGAGATCTTTTTATTTTATTAGAAATTCTCCTTCTTTGTCACTCCCGCGCAGGCGGGTGCCCAGCATTGTTTATAGCATATGGATTCCCGTCTCCACGGGAATGACAGGTATTCTGCATTTCTCAAAGCTCTCATTACTTGGTTTCATTGCACAAATTAGTAGTTTGATAATCGTATTGCGTTGCAAATGTCAATTTGTCGTTGACGACGCCGATGTTTACATTGCCGTGAAAACCGGTAATGTAGGCAGGAATGTTTTTTTCTTTTAGCCAACTGCGTGCTTGTGTACTGCGATCGGAACACCACAGATCAGATGGAGATGTAATTATAACATACTGTGGATTGATTTTATCAAAAAAGCTGTTGGGCGCTATTCCTGCTGTTCCGTGATGAGGAAATTTTAGAACATCAGCTTGCAAATCTTGACCGTTTGCGGCGAGATATGTTCCTATTTTAGAGTTGAGATCTCCGGTTAAAAGAAAGCGATGATTTTTGTGCCGCACAAGCGTAACCAAAGATTCATCATTCAAATCGATGCTGCCGACAGGTGAATTAGTTACATTGAATGCATATAAAATGTCTAAACTGCTATCATCGCCTATATCAAAACTCATCCCTGCTTCCGCTTTATTAAGAGGTACATTTTTCTCTTCCAATAATTTTATTATATCCGCAATATCTTGTGCATTGCATCCCCAAGATTCAGCCTCACATCTATCATCGGTGGGAACATTAAAATAAACGGCGCCAATTGATATGTTACTGGAAATAAGTGCAGTCAATCCTTCGTAGTGGTCGGAATGAGGATGGGTTATAAAAACATAATCAATTTTATTAATAGGGATAACTCCTATATAGGGAATTAGGTAGCTTTGAGCATTAGAAACAAGTCCTGTATCAATTAAAATTGTCTTGCCGTCTTTTATCTGGATGAGGTGTGCATCCCCAAAACCGACATTAATCATTGTCCAATTCAAAGACGCCGATGAATTAAACAGCGAAACAGGAGTGATGCTTCGATTGATGCTTTGTTGAGTGTTTGAAGTTTCGACGAGGTTTTCGCCGCCTTGATCGCATCCGACGATGCAAAGAAGTGATAACAACAAAAGGATTGTAAAAACTTTGAATGTCTTTTTGATTGAAACCATATCTTTTTTAACCAAAGTATTTTTCTTTTATTATTTTATCGCTTATTATTCGGCGCTGTGTCTCACATAGATATGCCATGTCGGTATCCTTCAAAGATGAATTTGACCGGAAAACTACCATAAATATCTATTATTGTAAAGTACTATCAATATGTTAAATGAATATTATCTAGAATTTGTTTGGATTTACCAACGGGACTTGTGCAAAGATTTTGGCGCTTTACTTATTTCCTAAGATAAAGCTCTCACTTCAATGTCATCTTCAGTTTTATTCGTTCTCCTTGTCAATAATCAGGGAGGAGATCGATGAACCTGGTCTCCTCCCTGAATGGTTCAGATGGATTCGAAAATCTTATTCACTCGATTGGCTGCTCGAAGTTCAGTGGCGTCCATCCCGCGAAGGGGCCATAAGACTTTAAACTGACATAGGTATCCGTGGCATCCAATTTCCGAATTTGGGCCTGCCCGGATGTATCTTTCCAGAGGAGCCTGCCCGTGCCGTCCGATCTCGGGGAAAAACCTACCGGCGTCCATCCCGCGAAGGGACCATAAAGCTTTTGATTGACAAGGTTATCCGTGGCATCCAATTTCCAAAGATTGGCCTGCCCGGACGTATGGACCCAAAGGAGCCTGCCCCCTCCCGTGCTGTCCGTGTTCGGATAATAGCCTACCGGCGTCCATCCCGCGAAGGGACCATAAAGCTTTTGACTGACAAGGTTATCCGTGGAATCCAATTTCCAAAGATTGGCCCGCCCGGTCGTATGGACCCAAAGGAGCCTGGGCACCTCCGGCACTAATACAATCGGCCGCATCATGTCGTTCTCTTCATGGCTGAGGATGTGGCAGTGCCACACGTACTCGTTGCCAAAGTTGGTCATCTGATTGGTGGTTGGCACCGCTATGGGGCCTCCTGTGAGCGTGTCGATCTGCGAAAACCCCTCGGTGGAGCCTATCGGAGACGCCGGGTTCAGCGGACGGACGCTATCGGGAACAGCGAAGGGAAACGTCGGCATAATCGGCTTGAAGGCAACGATCGTATCCTCCAGCGGACTGATCCGGACCGTGTCCTTCCAGCCTAGTTCGTTGGCGTCGGGCAGTCTGATCAGCCCGTCCCAGCCAGCCCGGTTGATCACCTGCACGTCGAACAGGTGGAAGTGGATGGGGTGCGTGTCCACGCCATTGTGCGTGATCTTCCAGATCTGGACCTGGTTCGGTCTCACAATCTCGGTAGCCGGATCGACGAAGTTCTGAAGGACGAAGTTCGCGATGGCGGCGTTGGTAAACGGAACTTCCAGCCCCAGTTTGGCGGCCATCCGTCCGTAGTCGTCGAAGCTCGCGCCCATTTCGTCATGAATGGCCTTGGGTTGCATCGGGAAATTGGTCACTGCCGTGCCGTCAACCCTCTGGAAGCTCAAGGAGGTGTCGGAAATCCTTGAAATACCCCAGTTCGGCCAGGTCCTGGGGAACGTCCTTCCGTAGTTGGAATTGTAGGCGGTCTGCCCCACCACGATCGGCTCCTGCCCCACTGCGAAGGCGCCCGTGGTCGGGGCGGCAATCGCCGTCTGCAGGTTGGCCAGGGTAGTCACGTTGTAGTCATCGGGGGTGGCGGCGCCGCCGCTTCCCGTCACCACGATCTGCATGACCGTCCTGATGTTGGGACCAACGCCCGGCAGTATTGTATTTGCGCCGCCCATGTCTCGACGATCCGGGGCGCCCGTATAATAGTCATATTGCGGGACGAGCGCCGGGAACGCCGTGGGAGCATCGTTGTAGAGAATAAGGGTCTGGCCGGCGAACTTGGTGAAATCGACGATCACGTCGGCCCGTTCAGCCGGTCCCAGGATGAGCGTGCCTCCGTTGACATTCCCGAAATTGAAGGTTGTCGGGTCGTAGTTCCAGGTGATCGGCTGGTTGGGCAGCACCACCGGCGTCGGCAGGAAGCCGCCTTCGGTGCCAATCTGGATCATTGCGGGACCCCGCGTGTTCGGATTGGGCACACCGCCCTCCCTGCCATCTGTTGGCCAGGTAGCCGGGAAGAGCACGTTTGGAGCCGCAGGAACCATTGCGACTTCCGTCAGATCCGTCAAAGCACCTGCGAAGTTAAGCGAATTTGTCGGATTGGTATAACCAATCTTGTTGACGGCCTGGTACAGTTGCAGGTTGAGGAACCGGTCATGGGCGGCGTTCAGGACCCGGAATCGGTATTCCTTTGGATCCACCGTAAGGGTGGGATAGGCGGCGCCGTTGACCATCATGGTGTCCAAGAAGGCTTCCGCCCCCCAGGAAACATTGGGAGTGCCCGGCATTTCCGGCGGCTGGCAGAAGTTGTTGTTCAATACTCCCGTGGGATCGGGAACGCATGCCGGATCGTACCAGGCATTCGTGACTGGTCCGTGGGTGATGCATAAAGGCGGCACTGCGTTGGGGGATGATCCGCACAACGGGGTCGCCGGGAAGAACCAGGGGCCGTAGAACCACCGGCCCATCGGGTTTGAGCCGGTCATGTCAGGATTATAGGGATTCTCCGCGGGCATGTAGACATGGGGCCACCAGAGGTCGCCGGTAACCGCCGTCCCGGGGGTCGATCCCCAGTTCCAGGTTGGGTCGGTGCCGGTGTTGCCGTTAGCGACAGTGTTGTGGATGGTATCGGCGTTCACGAAGGTTTTGTCCTGAATGATCAGAGGAATCTGGGTGGAGGGAATCTTTCCGGGGGCAATCAAGGCCTGCTCAACTGCGTCCTGAATCATGTATCCCGCGGCCATGCCGACATAGACGTTGAGGCGCGTGATTCCCCAGGCATGGTCGTGGTAGAACATCAGCCGGGCGCTCTGTTGATTTGTATAATAGTAGGTCTGCGATCCGGCGCCGGGATTGTTCGTCGCACCCGCAGTGGCGCAGGTGGTCTTACCCGCACAGGCGGGATCGGTGATGTGCACCCCTGTTGCGGTAAACCACATATCGGGCACATAGGCCACGCTAACACCCTTGGCGTAGTCGGTGACTTCTCCGTTCGGGGTGATCCACTGGTGGGGCGTCCCGTCGCTGATCCAGGGGGTGCGGCCGCCGTGGAGATGGAGGTCTGCCCGGTTCTGAGAGAAAGTGCCGGTTTTCGTCGTGCTGGGCGCCTTGGTCACGGGATCGTAATTGATCTCATATGCCCCGGACCCCATAACGGTGGTGTCCACCGGTATGAAGAGATTGCCGCTGGCTCCTGTGGGCAGCTTGTTGGTAAACTTGATGCGCACCGGCCGGTTTTTTGTGGCAACGATCAGGGGTCCCAGGTAACGCACTCCTGCCGGGACGACATCATTGGCGGTGCCGGCAATGTTGGTGCCGTTGTTGACCTGCACATAGCCCCGCAGCCTGGTGGCGGGCATGGATGAATGCATCACCTCGGAGTACTCTCGCAGTTCGATCTCGTAGTAATCAGATCCCGGATAGGTAAGTGTGTCCGGAACGGCAAGAGGGATACTCTTGGCGGGGGCGGCGCCATTTCTGGGATCCCACAACCCGGGAAGAGGGTCGACAAACTTCGGCAGCGGCGGGCTGTTGGCCCAGTTGGGGGTTTCGAAATAATCCGGCTGGCCGCCGGGGGAGGTCAATGGCCTGGCCCACCCCTGGCCGACCCCCCAGGAAAGGACGGTAACTGTCAATAGTAAAGTTATATATATCAAAAATTTCCGTTTATTCATCTCACACCTCCTGTATTGTTTTGCCGCATTTTCCCTTATTAATGACATCATTACAATCAGGAGAAACATGATCTTTACTGCAAAAATATCTTAAATTGAAATAAGGAAAGGGATTAGCCGGGCAAGGGGTTCACTTAGAGACCTTTGCACAACCTCTGGCGGTTTTTATGTTTGATGTAAAAGGTTTCCATATTTATTTCCAGAGGGTTGATACGGGCAGGGCATGTAAATTCTTGCCGAAAGATACCGGTTCGCTGCCTGTATAGAGAATGATGCCGCGGTGAAAGGCGTCGCCCATGCTTTCGGAAAAATCCTTCAAGGCTGCAAAGTCTCTCCTCGTCAGAGTGGCCGCCGCCTTGATTTCGATGCCGACGATGCGTCCCGCCGGGTCCTCCATCACCACATCGATTTCCTGTCCCGCCTGGGTGCGGAAATAGAAAAGTCGTGGCTGGGTTTCACTCCATGACGCCTGTTTCAGCAGCTCCAGAAGGACGAAATTTTCCAGCAACGGGCCCAGAAGTCGGCCCTCCCCCAGCATCTCTTCCGAATAGACGCCAAGAAGATGGGCCGCCAATCCCGTGTCATTCAGGTAAAGCTTGGGCGTCTTTACCAGGCGCTTGCTGAAATTCCCCGACCACGGCGGCAGCAGAACCGTGAAGAAGGTCGTCTCCAACAGCGCCAGGTACCGTTTCAACGTCGTTTGCGGCAGGCCGACGCTCCGTGACAATTCGGCAATGTTCAGAATCGTCCCCGTCCTGGCCGCCAGCAGCGAGAACAGCCTCGGGAAGGCCGTCAATCCGTCAATTTGGGCCAGATCTTTCACATCCCGTTGCAGGATGGTAGTTGTATATGCGGAAAACCAAGCTCGGCGCCGGGCCGGTTTCACCCGGTTAAGCATCTCCGGATAGCCGCCCGTGAGCAGGCGCTGCATCAGATCGGAACGATTCTCTGAACTTTTTACAAACGGAACCTGATCATGAAAGACGTTATCGACAAAAGCATCGCCGCCGCCTTCCCACTCACCCTGCGAAAACGGCCAGAGGGTCAGGATTTCCATACGGCCCGCCAGGGAATCGGAAAGGCGGGGGAGGAGCAAAACATTGGCCGAACCCGTCAACAGGAAACGCCCCGGATCTCGCTCCCGGTCAACAGACAGCTTGATAGCGGAAAACAGCTCCGGGACCCGTTGAACCTCGTCAATCACCACCGCACCGTCGAGACCCTGGATGAAACCGACAGGGTCCTGCTTGATCGAGGCAAAAACCGCGGCGTCATCGAGGGTGACGTACCGCGCCGGATGGGAGCCCTCCGCCAGCCATTTTACCAGGGTGCTCTTGCCTGTCTGCCTCGCACCACTCAACAGCACAACTGGGGTGTCGGAAAGAGCTTCCTGAATATTATTGATGATATACCTTTTAATCATGGACGAATATTAACCACTTTGCGGACGATTGTCAACCAATTTTTTGAGAGCTTCCTGGATTCCCGCCTGCGCGGGAATGACATTAGGGGCGCGGGGGCTTTCCGTTATGTCCAGGGGGCTTTCCGTTATGTCCAGGCGGCTTTCGAATTCGCGATAAGCCGTTTTGAGGATAAACAGCAGGTAGTTGATATACGGCCAGGGGTCATGCTTTCCTTCGTGCCATCCTTGGGAACTCTGTTCAAGGGTTTCGTAGTATCGCTCCTTATTCTGTTCGATCAGGCGTTCCAGGCTGATGTACCTTCCCACCTCGTATCCCAGATGATAACTTTGCAGTAAAAGCAAGAGACGGGAAACCCTGCCGTTTCCATCGCGAAACGGATGGATGCACAGAAAGTCGAGATTGAATGCCGCCAGCGCGATGAGAGGGTGAACCCATCTTTCCTCAAGAGCGCGGAACCATAATGAAACGAGAGCCTCCAGATATTCGGGGGCATTGGATGCGGCCACTGTCTTGAAGCGGATACGCTCCCGGCCATCCGGATACCGTTCGATGATATCCCCGTCTTTTTCCTTGTACTTTCCTGCGTCCCAGTGAGTCGGGGGTCAGGTCTTGTATTAAGCGAAGCGTCAATCCGGGATTGGGGCCCCTCAATTTAGCGTTTTGCGGGGGACTGGAGTGAGTTATCGAGGCCATGAAAGATATCCCGATGCACCGCCTTGAGGGCGGCGGTGAAGACGACGGGATCGAAAGGTCGCTCCCATTTCACGGCCTTTAGCAGCTCCACGGGAAACTCATGAATGATTCTGGATATTTCAATTGGTTCGACCCAGAGATCCTTCTGTCGGGCTTCGCTGAAGATCTCCGGCCATGCAAAGGAGTAGCGCCCGGCGATGGCGAGGATATCGGCCATGTCCTTCGGTTCCCGTCGGGAGAGAGCGCAGAGCTTGTTCGACAGGATGTTTCGCCAGTGGTCGATGCGGGGATAAAACGGCGCTTCCTGAAAATCGCCGTAGTGAAACGCCACGTCATTGATGAAGTCGATCTTCAGGAGCGTTTCCTCCTCGCGGGCCATGATCCGTACAAAGGTGTCCGCAGCGGTCCCCGGTTCGAACGCTATTCCGCCGCGATGCAGAGTTTCCAGGACTTTTTTGACCTGCTCCCGGAAATCCCCCGCCGCGTTGACGAAAAAATCGAGGTCGTCAGAATGGCGATGGTGGAGGTAATGCCGACCGAGGGCAGTTCCACCGGTGAGATAAAATCCCGTATCCGCCTGCCGGATCAGAGCCAAGACTCTGTCCATGAAAGGGTAGAGTTTAGCCGAATAATACGCTTCTGGCATAGCGATAGCGCTCCTTGAGGCTTTCGGGATAGAGGCGATCCAGCACCGGCGCGCTCAATGCCTCCGCGAGACGGTCCGGGGGGATGAGGGCGAGAAGGGTGTACCAGTCATAGGTCATCAGCAGCCGGCGATACAGGTTGATCCGGTCGATATGTCCGATCCGGTCGATATCGCCGCGGAGCAGTCGGTTGAGTTGCGCCGGAGCTACATCCGCATCCCAGTAAACGGCTTTCAGTAAATGTGATCGGGTCATGTCTTGCATTAAGCGAAGCGTCAATCCGGGGTTGGGTCCCCTCAATTTACCGTTTTGCGGGGGACAGATTTAAATATTTTTTAGAAACTGAAAGTATTGATCTCTTGTCATTCCGATGACCTTCATATTGTTTTTGATGATAAAGGCTGGGACTTCCTGATATTTGGGGATCACGACGGGCCGTAATGCACCGGGATATGAATAGACAAGATGATCGCCCTGAGTTCGAACATACCGACAGCCGGCAGCTTCGAAAATTTTGACCTGAACCTGATACGTCGTAGGCCTGATAACTGACATCAAATACCGATTTCCAAAGCAGAAAAGCCAACCAATTCTTTTCTGACCAGCAGGACACTGCCCTGGTCTTCGGAAAATCCGGCTTCTTGCAGCAATTGGTCAAGAGTTCCCATTTTTTTACATTCTACAAAATTGATCGAGATGACTTCCTTCAAGTTATTTTTTGCATCCTCGATAGATTCACCGCATGACGCCATGTCAAGCTCCGGGCAATAGGCCACATACATGCCGCCCTCTTTCCAGATTTCTTCAGTTACTTTTATTTTCATGTTACGAGTCCTCCATCATTTTTTGGGGTCAGGTCATGTATTAAGCAAAGCGTCAATCCGGGATTGGGTCCCCTCAATTTACCGTTTTGCATGGGAAAGGTCTCGCCTTGATACAGCTCCGCCCTCTAAGTTACATGTAGGCATTTTTATTACTGGTAATTGGTAATTGGGGACAGCCACTAATTACCAGACATTCTTTTAATTAGTGGCTGTCCCCAATTACCCAGACATAATCTAATTTTTCTTTTGATGTTAATGTGTTAGATGTTGATTAAGTATTCACAAATTCTTTATTTCGTCAAGGATTATCTTGGTTGCCCTGCTCACATTGGGCCCCAGGAGATTCCGGAAAGTATGCTGGAATATAGGGATCTTACTTACCCGCTTATTATGCCCTCTATCCCCAAAATCCATGTCATACGCCTCCTTTAATTTTTGATAAGTACTTGCTTTTCTATCCAAAATGATGAGATACTTCATTTCCGTCGGCAAATTCTAACAGAAAATAAATACTACTTCAATAGGGAAGAGGCTTACTCTTTTGTTCAGAAATGGTTTCCCCTCTTCGGGAATGTTTTTCAGCCATTCCCTGATTGATAATTAAGAGATTTGCCCGTTTGGATCAAGTTTATTCCCTATAGAAAACAAGCCGGGGAAATGTAACAATTTGATAAGCAGGAGGGTGTCAATATTCCTGAGGCATAATGAGGTACGGGGTCAGTTGCTCTCCATGACATTATGTGAAGATTTTCTTAGATTTTAGTTCAGGAACAGCTATGAGGAATACACTATGAGTCAGGCTGCACGGGCCATCAAAATCGAAGATCTCCCCAAGGTTCCCATTGTGCTCGATGGTGTGTCTTCAAGATTCATCCGTGAAAACCGGATCATCCCCCTGGAGATGAAAAATAACCAGATCAAGGTTCTCATGGCCGATCCGGGAAACAGGGAAGTTGTCGATGCCCTTCGGGTCGCCCTGTCTGCCGATATACAGGTATACAGCGGGGACGGGAAGATGATCGACGATTACATTTCCCGTTACTATAGCCAGGAGACACAGGATATCAATAAGATCATCGAGAATATCGACGAGAATGGACTCGGGTTCGCCAGTGAAGAAGGGGAGGATGTCGGGCATCTGAAAGATCTGGCGTCGGAAGCTCCCATCATCAGGCTCGTCAATGTGCTTATCAGCAGGGCAGTAGAAAGCAGAGCCAGCGACATCCACATAGAACCCTTCGAAGATGGTTTAAAAGTTCGCTACCGTATTGACGGCGTTCTCCACAATATCGAGACCTTCGCCAAAAAACTTCAGGCGGCTCTCGTTTCACGGATCAAGATCATGGCGAAACTGAACATTGCCGAGAGGAGGCTTCCCCAGGACGGCCGCATCCGGCTTAAAGTGGGCGAGAAGGAAATCGACCTCCGCGTATCGAGTATCCCCATCATTTACGGTGAAAGTGTGGTCATGAGGATCCTCGACAAGGAAGGGATCGTCATTGATCTGGATCAACTGGGATTCTCCGAAGATATCCTCTTGCCGTTCCAAAAACTCATCAATAAACCTAACGGTATCATCCTCGTCACCGGTCCCACGGGGAGCGGGAAAACCACTACCCTTTACGGCGCCCTGGACAAGATCAATTTGCCGGATAGAAAAATCATCACGGTCGAGGACCCTGTTGAGTATCAGCTCAAAGGCGTGAACCAGATTCAGGTGAAACCCCAGATCGGCCTCAGTTTTGCGAACACCCTTCGCCATATTGTCCGTCAGGATCCCGACGTGATTATGATCGGTGAGATCCGGGACCTGGAAACAGCGGAGATTGCCGTGCAGTCGGCCCTCACAGGGCACCTGGTCTTTTCGACACTTCATACGAATGATGCCCCAAGCGCCATTACAAGACTCCTCGATATTGGTGTGGAGAGTTTTCTCCTGTCTTCCACTATCAGGGGAATCCTGGCACAGAGGCTGGTCAGGATCATATGTCCGTACTGCAAGGAAAAAGATACTTCAGTGATTAGCCTGGAAGAACTGGCCCCTTTTGATATCGGCGCTGAAGTTGATCTCTACCGGGGGAGAGGGTGTGAAAAATGTACTTTCACAGGCTACTTAGGCAGAACAGGTGTCTTCGAACTGCTTGTCGTTGATGACGACATCCGCAGGCTGATACTCCGGCACACGGATGCAAACGAGCTCAGAAATATGGCGAGAAAGCTCGGTATGAAGACCCTTCTTGAGGACGGCGCTGCAAAGGTCAGGAATGGCCTGACAACCTTAAGCGAAGTATTTCGGGTGACACAGGAGGCGTAAATGCCCATCTTTGCATACCGTTCAACTACTATGGAAGGAATCGTTGCGGAGGGCGTAATCGAAGCCGCTGATGAAAAATCTGCCATCGAAAGGCTCAAGAATACGGGGGTGATCCCCCTGGAGGTCAGGGCGCCCCGTGAGGGTGGCCTCAAAGCAAAACTAAGACTGAAAACCAGAAGATTGGACCTGGTGACTTTTACGGCCGAGCTCTCCGCTCTATTGGGGGCGGGGCTCCCCCTCGACAGATGCCTCAATATTCTGGCGGAAATATCGGAGCACCGGAAGATGAAAGAGGTTGTTCAATCCCTCCTTAAGTCCATCCGGGAAGGGGGCTCTTTTTCTGAAGCACTCCAGAAGCATCCGGAGGAATTTTCCCGGCTTTATGTCAATATGGTCAGGGCCGGTGAGGCCGGGGGATTTCTTGATGTGATCCTGGAGCGCCTCAATGAATTCCTCGAATCATCGAAAGAATTGAAAGATCATGTGTTTTCCGCCATGATCTATCCCACAATACTCTTCATCACCGGCGGGCTTTCCATTATTCTTCTCCTCACTTTCGTCTTGCCCAGGTTTTCCGTAATTTTTGCCGAGCTTGGAAGTTCCCTCCCTTTGTCGACGCAGATCCTTCTTGTGGTAAGTAACGCGTTGAAGTCATACGGCTGGATTCTTCTCATTCTCATCGTTGCCGCATGGCTCGCGTTCAAAAATTACATCAGTACTGACGGGGGGAAATACAAATGGGACGCCATAAAGCTTCGACTTATGGGTGATGTTATCATAAAATTGGAAACGGCGCGTTTCTGCAGAACCCTGGGAACGCTCCTGGCCAGCGGTGTCTCTCTCCTGCAAGCCCTGAATAATGCCAAGGAAGTCATCAGCAATCAGGTCATTGCCTCGGCAATCGAAACCGTATCCAAGGGAGCAAAAGAAGGAAAGGGAATTTCCGGTCCTCTCTCTCAGGCAGGCATCTTCCCCCCCCTGGCCCTCTCTATGATCAAAGTCGGCGAGGAGACAGGGCAGCTTGAACAGATGCTGATTCGGATCGCCGTTACCTATGAAAAAAGCCTCAGGCAAGCCATCAAGCGTTTCATGGGCTTCCTGGAACCAGTCTTGATACTCATTATGGGGTTGGTCATCGGCTTTATCGTTATTTCGGTGCTTCTGGCCATATTCAGTATCACCGAGATCCCGTTCTGAGAAAGAGGGTAAGTGGGATTCAAGGATTCGAGTGAGATGTGCAGAAAGTTCAAGGATGCAAGGTTAATGCGTAAGAAAATCAGGAAGAAAAACGGTTTCACGCTTCTCGAGGTCATCATTGTAATTTTTCTCATGACCCTGATACTGGGCATGTCCACGATCTTTTTTGCCGGTTTTCTCCCTTCGGCCAGGTTCAGTGCGGCAGGAAGGGAAATGTCTGGAGTTATCCGCCACGCCCGGTCTCTGGCCCGCATGAACATGGAAAAAAAGACCGTAGTCATTGATTTAGACAGCCGGGTGTACGGCATCGAAGGCCTGATTACAAAAAGTTTCCCGCCGGAAATGAAGATTACGGTACTTGACCCGGTGTCCGGCGAGATGTACCGGGGGAAATACCCTATCGTGTTCCATCCTACCGGTGGTGTGGAAGGCGGAACAATTATCCTGTCCAGCGGCAGAAAAGTTATGAGGATAGAAACAGACCCGATTTCAGGGGCGGTGGTAATAAAATAAGGCAAAATGTAAAAGTAAAAATGCAAAATGTAAATTACATAAGGGCAAAGGGAATTGACAGAGACAGCGGTTTCACCCTTCTGGAAGTCCTCGTAGCCCTCGCCATATTGTCAATTGCTCTATCGCTGATCATACAGCTCTATTCTGCTAATTTACAATCCGTTTCCATCTCCGGCAATATGTCCTCGGCCGTAGCCTGGTCTGATGCTAAGATCAGGGAAATCCTGGCGGATCCTTCGTTGACGGAGAAAGCATGGAGAGAGATTACGGATGATGGTTACCGCATAGAAGTTTCCATAGGTGAGGTGCTGAAGGAAAGAACGGACAATCTGCCGGTCAAGATGATGGAGGTCACGCTCGTCGTCCGATGGAATGAGGGAAGGAAGGAAAGAAACATCCAATTGAAGACGGTAAAAATGATCGACAAGATAAAACCTGCGGAAAGCAGTTCCCCATCGATTGTGTAGAGGACTGTTGTAAGGGTTCAAGGGGTCAAGGGGTCGAGGATTCGAGTGAAGGGAAGAAGAAGTAAAAAATGAATAACCCGGCACATATATATGTAGCAGAGAGAGCGGGGCAACGGCGATTCGCCGTCTCCGACGGGGGCTTTACACTCCTTGAGCTCCTTATCTCCATTACCCTGCTCGTTGTGATTGTAGCCATCACAATGGGCGCCATGAGGCTGGGCTCCCGGTCAGTGGCATCCGGAGAAAGAAAGATGGATGCACAGGAGAGGTTCAGAACAGTCCTTTCTTTCATGGACGCTCAAATACAATCGCAGGTTCCTCTTACCTATGAAGAGGATGGAAAAAAGAGATACTATTTCAGTGGCGACGGGAAGACCCTCCGCTTTTCGACGAATTACTCCATCTGGGGCGGGCAGAGGGGTTACGTCATTGTTGATTACACAGTAAAGGCCGACAACACAGGGAAAGAGGTGCTCTATGCCGGTGAGCAGGTTCCGGGTATCGAAGGACGTCGTGACATCCGGCTCATTGAAGCGACGGGAATATCATTCGAATATTTTCACAAGGACCGGGCAGAGGAACAGGGAAAGTGGCTGGAAATGCTGTCCGGAGAGTCATTTATTCCTGAAAAAGTAAAGGTACATATTGTGGAAGGTACAAAAAAACTTTTTCTTGTATTCCCTGTAAGGGTTGGCGGCGAAATGATGACAGTAAAAAGTGATGTTCCCATTCCGGCAGGTCTCTAAGGTATGCAGAATATCCCGGCCCCGCCTTGATGTCAGGAAACTACATGCCCCGTGGGGCGCCACGAAGGCGGGGAACCAGGATGAATGCCTGATAGGTCCCCCTTTGCAAAAGGGGGAATAAACTTCTTGAAATGCCAAGTCCCCCTTTTTTAAAAGGGGAATAACATCAAGTCCCCCTTTCGTAAAGGGGGATTGAGGGGGATTTTTTAATGCTGCCCTTCAACAAGAAACTCAAACCATTCGCCCGGAATTTAAGAAGCAACATGACCGATGCCGAACAGCTTATCTGGTCGAAGATCAGGAGGAAACAGATAGGCGATTTACAATTCTACCGGCAGAAAAATATCGGTCATTACATCGTGGACTTTTACTGCCCAAAGGGAAAACTCATCGTGGAGATAGATGGTGGGCAACATTATGAGAATGATGGGATGAAGAAAGATCGAGCAAGGGATCGATATCTTAAGATGCGTGGATTTACTGTGCTGCGCTTTTCCGACATAGACGTGCTCAAAAACATTGATGGAGTAGTTGAAAGAATCCATGAACATTTAAAATCCCCCCTGACCCCCCTTTAAAAAAGGGGGGAACTGGGGATCAACCTTTAGAAAAGGGGGGAATACATGGAATCTACTTTCTAAAGGGAGGGATACGTGGAATCTATTTTTGTAGTAAATAACGAAATGAAAATGAAAGAAGGCGGAACAAGAATACCATGAAAAACTCTCAGAAAGGCATCGCCCTTCTTATTGTATTGTGGGTCATGACGATCCTCATGGTGACGGTATTTTCCTTCTCCGTGATGACAAGGGCCGAAACTTATGGTACTCTGGCTTTTAAAGAGGGCATGGAGAAAAAGTTTTTAGCTGAAGCCGGGATTGAAAGGGGCATAATGGAGATTATTTACCGGTCCGTCAACCAGAATCAGACGGTGACGCTGGTGGGGAAAGAGGTGTGGAAGCTCGACAGCACTGCGTATACCGTTGACATGGGAGGAAGCGGCGCCATTGTGCGAGTCATCGATGAATCGGGAAAAATATCGCTGAACAGCCTGACCGATACCTCCGGCATCATTGTGAAAAATCTCCTGATCAACCAGGGTGTATCGCCTGAAAACGCAGATATCATCGTCGATTCCATCCTGGACTGGAAGGATGCCGATGACCTGCACCGCCTCCACGGGGCCGAAAGTGATTATTACCTGTCGCTCCCGAACCCTTACAAGGCAAGAAATGCCCCCTTCGAGACCCTGGAGATGCTGATTCTTGTCAAGGGCGTCACCCCTGAAATTCTCTATGGTACGGATAAGAAGAAAGGGATTATTCATTTCCTGACACTCTACATTACTATGAGCCAGATAAATATCAATGCGGCGCCAAAAGAAATCCTGGCGGCCCTTCCGGGGATGACTGCCGAAATGGCAGACCGGATCATGGAATTAAGGGCATCATCAGAGATCCGGGGGGGTGAGGATATCAAGGATATAATCGGCAGCAGTTACTCCCAGACGGCGCCCACTATGAGCTTCGCTCCGGGGAGCACATCGGGGGCATACACCGTGGAGTCTACCGGTTATAAGGGTGATCAGAAAAAGGGTTATTCCATCCTCGCGACGATAACCTTCGACAGTCTGCAGCAGTATAGATATGTTTACTACAAGTGCCCCGTGGAAATTGTACAATGAAGACCGCTGAAGTGATGAGGAAAACCACATTTTTTATTACGGACACAGTGGCAAAAATGTCCAAATGGGGCGAGCCCTTGTGGAAGGTACTCTCCTTCAGTATCGCCGATGACCGTATTGCGCCCAGGCAATGTCTGTCTGTTCTGATTGAAAGAGGCGGCATTTCTGTTGCGTACGGTTCCCGGTTATTTTCCCGAATGAAAATCCGGGGAATCAGGAGATACTTCTTTGAGGAAGGAAAGTATCCGACACCGGAAAGCCTCTCCTCTGCTGTGGCGCTGGCGGTAAACGATCTCAAGGCTGCCAGGGCTCAAGTCCTGCTCATCATCCCCAAGGCCTGGGCCATTATGAAGACTGCCGAGTTGCCTCTCACCGTCAAAGACAACCTCTCCGATGTCATTTCCTTTGAACTGGACAGGCTGACCCCACTCTCCTCCGAAAGGGCTTTCTATGACTTCCGGATTATCGCAGAGGATGAAAACCGCCTTCAGATCATGCTCGCGGCGATGAAGACCGATGTACTTCAGCCCTATGTGGAGGCCCTCAGGGAAAAAGGTATTACCGTCAGTCGGGTTGTTGTCAGCCTCTCAGCAATAGGCACGCTCAGCCATTACGTTCATAGGAGAGGGAATACCATCTTTGTGGAAATCCATTCCAATGGATACGAGGGCGGGCTCATCCACAACGGTAAACTGAAGACCTCTTTCACGGGAAATTTTGAGCCAGGGGACGAGCAATCAATAATCAATTCTCTCATTGAAGAGATCAATTCACTTGTCGGAATGGTGAAAGAAAAAGGGGAGGTACCTGAGGTATTCGTCAATAATCAAGTGTCCGGAAAATGGAAGACCATTCTTCAGGAAAGGATAAGCGTACCGGTCAGGTTCATCGGGGAGATGGATCTCAAGCTTCAATTATTGAATAGGGGAAACGTGACGGAGGTTCCCTATACTGCCATAGGGGGAGTTTTGGAGTCCCTGTGGTACAACGCAGAGGGAATGAACCTCCTTGACAAAGGTATTCATAAACCTCAAAAGACCCCCTTCGCTGCAACGATTGTCTTACTTTCCATTCTTGCCGCATTGTGCGTGTTCTGGCTCACATCTCCTCTTCAGATCGAGGAAAAGAAGATCGAAGCCATCGACCGGGAAATTATGGCTCGCAAAGACGAGGTTAAAAAGGCCGAGGCCCTGAAAAAGGATTTGGAAGGGGTAGAAAAAGAGATATACACGATCAATTCTTTCAAGTCATCCCGGCCCATGGTGCTGAACCTGCTCAAGGAAATGACCAGGGTTTTGCCGAAGAACACCTGGCTTTCCAGACTCAGAATTACCGATTCGACCGTAGAAATAGAAGGTTATTCTGCCTCAGCAACAGAAATACTGCCGAAGCTGGAGGCTTCCGGGTATTTCAAAAAAGCAGAGTTTTCATCTCCTACCTTCAGAGATACCAGAATAAATGCAGACCGGTTCATCATTAAAATGGAAATTGAAACTTCACCGGAGGAAAAGGCAAGGAATGAAAAAAAAGAGTAAGATTCTTGTTGTCGCCATCCCTCTCATGATCATCCTCCTCGGTGCTGTCATATACCAATATGGTTATTTGAGAGCCCAGACGGAATTGACCGCCATGGAAGACACAAGGTCTGTCAAGTCGAAGACCCTTGAGAAATATATAACTCTGATTGCCGATAAACCCCGAATCGAAGAGAAATTGAACGCTCTGAGGGAGACCAGAAAGGCTGAAAATTCCAAAATGATCGAGGGGCAGACCCCCTCCCTCGCAGCCGCTGCCCTTCAGAATACCATCAAGGTTATGATCACCGCGAGGGGAGGAACCATCTCCAGCGAGAGGGCAGAAAAACCGGAGGATACCGGAAAGTTCAAAATGATTACCGTCACGATTGATGCGGTGCTTCCCGATACGAGGGCCCTCGGCGACACCCTGTACGCCATTGAGACACAAACCCCTTATCTTGTTGTTCGGGAGCTGGACACAAGAATAAGGAATTTCAGGGAACCGAGGGATTTGATAGTGAAACTGAAAGTGTCGGGACTGACAGGAGGGAAATGACATGGCCGGGATGAAATATCTTTTTCAAAGTATGAATGTTCTGAACGGCCTGCTGACAGTTGCCGTTGCAACAGTCGCGTATTTTACCGTGATCCCTTTTCTGAATCCGGATATTCAGATGTCCCTCCCTGCAGCGAAGGAGACAGTTGAGCGGTCCGGAGAAAAACCCGCACTGCCGCAGAATTATTCTCCTGTCGATTATGCCGTAATCAGCGAACAAAATCTTTTTCACCCTGAAAGAAAGATTCCGCCGGAGAAGAAAGACGAAAAAGCAATACCGAGACCGGAAGTCATCCTTCACGGAACTCTGATCATGGACGATATGAGTATCGCGTTCATCGAAAACAAGAAAGCGCCTTACTCAACACCGGGGAGAGGGGAAAGGCAAATCGCCCTTAAAAAAGGGGATAACCTCAACGGTTACATCCTCCGAGAGGTAGAGGCAAACCGCATTGTCCTGGTCAAAGGGGAGGATAAAATCGTGGTGATGCTGAACGATGGGGAAAAAAGAAAAGCCGGCGCAGCCCCCGCTCCGCAGGCAACTTCCACATTGCCGTCAGGTGGCTCTCAGCCTGCTATTGTCCCTTCATCTCTTCCGGCGGCGCCATCCCTTCCACAGGCGGCAACTTCTCCTGCACCGGGGGTTGTAGTTCCCGGTAGAACGCCGACATCGAGGAGAGAGGCGCTGTTAATGAGGAGCAAAGAGGGACAACAAATGCGGAGAGAGGCACTGCGAATGCAACAACCTTAAACCTCCGCCTTGGAAAATAATCAAAATGGGTTTGAACAATGGAAACAAGACGATCTAACGAACTCCGCGGAAAGACAGAAGCAAAGCTTATTTCCCGGAAGAAGACATCACAAAAGAAACCTGATGAAGATATCCACAAGCATGTCCATGAATTGCAGGTTTACCGGATTGAACTCGAAAAGCAGAACGAAGAGCTGAGCCGGATGTACGAAAGATTTAACCTGGCTGTCGATGCTGCTAACATTGGAGTCTGGGACTGGGACATCCAGAAGAATGAGTTGATCTGGGATGATCGGATGTATGGGCTCTATGGCATCAGCAAGGAAGACTTTTCTGGCGCATATGAGGCCTGGCTCAAAGGAGTCCACCCTGATGACCGTGCCGCTAGTCATGAGATTTCAAAGCAGGCATTGCGCGGTGAGAAAGAATACAATACCGAGTTTCGGATCCTTTGGCCGGATGGCACTATAAGGATTCTTAAGGCTCATGGATTGGTTATTCGGGATTCAGAGGGCAGGCCCCTGCGCATGACAGGGATCAATTATGACATAACCGAACGCAAATGGGCTGAGGACGAAATCCGCAAGCTAAACGAAGAACTGGATCAACGAGTGCAGGAGCGGACACGGGAGCTGGATAAGGTAAAAGATAAGGTCAAACAAGAAACCACTGAAAGGATATCTATTGAGGGGTCATTAAAAAAGAGCGAGACACTCCTGCAGAAAATAATGGAAAATCTGCCAGTCGGTGTCTTGATAGTAGACCACAATGGGAAAATCATCTCGGGAAATCGTGCAAGTCAGGAAATCTGGGGCGGAGCCAGGTATGTGGATATCGAGCGCTACGGCGAGTATAAGTGTTGGTGGATTGACACGGGAAAGCTGATAAAACCACATGAGTGGAGAGCAGCGAGGGCTGTAACGAAAGGGGAGATCTCCCTCAATGAAGAGATCGAAATTGAGTGTTTTGACGGGTCCCACAAATTTATTCTTCACTCAGCGGTGCCTCTGATCAATGAAGAGGGCAACGTTACAGGCGCCATAGTCGTCAACCAGGATATAACGGAGCTCAAGCGGGCCGAACGGAAGCGTCTCGATGATGCCCTCTATGCCCGCAGTCTCATCGAGGCTAGCCTCGACCCCCTTGTGACGATCAGTTCTGACGGCAAGATCATGGACGTTAACAAAGCGACAGAGAACGCAACAGGTCTGTCCCGTGAACGATTGATCGGTAGCGATTTTGCTGATTATTTCACAGAACCGGACATGGCGCGGAAGGGATACCAGGAGGTTTTCTCAAAAGGTTTTGTCCGCGATTATCCGCTGGCTATCCGGAATGTTTCGGGAAGGGTGATGGAGGTGCTTTACAATGCATCGTTGTACCGAAACGAGTCAGGGGACATCAAGGGTATCTTAGCCGCCGCCCGCGACATGACAGACCATATAAAAATGGAAGAGGCCATTCATGAATCGGAGACTCTATACCACCAGTTCTTTCAAAACAGCGTAGCCGGAAGTTTTCGCACCATTTATAATCCGTCCACCAGAGATGCCCGGCGTATCGACTGCAACGAAGCCCACGCGAGGATGCTGGGCTACGACAGGCGGGAAGATGCGTCAGGCCTCGATATAAAAGATATTTTCTCTTCTGGTCACGAGTTTAAAAATTATATCCATGATCTTCTGGAAAAGAAAATCCTCAGAAATTATAAGCTTTCTCTCCAGCACAAGGATGGAAAACGCATATGGGTCCTCTTAAATGCAAGTGCCCGTAAATATAAGGGTGATCTGATAATGATTGAGGGAACCATGGTCGATATTTCCGAGCTGGTGGATGCGGAAAAGAATCTCAAAGATATCAATGAACAGCTTGGATTGCTTACGACGGAACTAATTATGACGGAGGAGCGGGAACGGCGGAAAATCTCTATTGATCTCCATGACAATATCGGGCAAACCCTGGCCCTGACCAAAATCAAATTGGAATCCCTAAAGCAGCTGGCTTCAAAGCATGAATTCACGATCATCCTGGATCAAATCGGGGATCTCGTCAACCAATCCATTCAACAGGCAAGGTCGCTGATGACAGAACTCAGTCCTTCCATTCTCTATGAGCTTGGATTCACCGAAGCCATCGATTGGCTGAGCGAACAGATGGAGGCCGACTACGGTCTTCAGATTATCCTGAATGATGATCTTAAAAAGCGCGATATCGATGAAGAAGTTCAGGTGCTCCTCTATAGGGCCGTGAGAGAACTGCTCCTGAATGTTGTCAAACATGCGAGGGCAAGCACAGCTTATCTCACTCTTCAGACGGCAGGCAAAAACATCCGGATTACCGTTAAAGATAAAGGGATTGGCTTTGATATCTCCACTATCGATGAGACAACAAAAGAAACCGGGGGTTTTGGTCTTCTCAGCATAAAGGAGCGCATTAAACATATCGGTGGCCTCGTAGAGATCAGAAGCGGCAGGGGATATGGTACCTGTGTCACACTCGTGGCGCCACGGAAAAACCCGAAAAAAAGGAGGTATAAAAAATGACCATCAGAGTTCTTCTTGCCGATGATCACAAGATTATTCGCGATGGCCTGCGCACCCTGATAGAAAAAGAAGCAGGGATGGAGGTTGTTGCCGAAGCGGAAAACGGCAGAAAAGCAGTCAAGCTGGCTGAGAAGCTGGCGCCCAACGTCATCGTTATGGATGTAAGCATGCCGGATATGAATGGGATAGATGCCACTCGAAAAATCATGGCCGGATTGTCTAATGTAAAGGTGATTGGTCTCTCCATGCACTCGGACCGCCGGTTTGTACTCGGTATGCTGGAAGCCGGCGCATCGGGCTACCTGCTGAAGGATTGCGCCTTTAGTGAGCTTGCCACTGCCATTCGTCAGGTTACAACGGGACATACCTATCTGAGCCCAAGCATTGCAGACGTGGTTGTGAAGGGATATCTCAACAAAGTGCATACTTCTTCCCTGAAAACACATTCCATACTGAGTCCGAGGGAACGCGAAGTCCTGCAACTGATTGCGGAGGGTATGACAGCGAAGGAAATCGCCGCTCATTTATATCTGAGCATCAAGACCGTCGAAACCCATCGACGGAATATCATGGAGAAACTGAATATGTATAGCATCGCTGAGATTACGAAACACGCCATTCGAGAGGGATTGGTTACACTCGATGATTGATGTATGCACGTCAGGAAGCTCCATTCCAGTAAGATCTTGTCTTCAGGGATTATCGAGTGATGTAATCATATCTGTGCTGATATCCTTGAACCTGAGAATGTCTTTACCTTTATGCTCGCACAGGAACTTCTTCGCATCGACTTCTTTTTCAAAAGGTATGGGTTCATGACCCATTGGACCATACACATCGCTCCAAATCACAAAAAATGCCTGCAGAGCGTCGATATCCGTTTTGGAATAGTAATCCTTCACAATAATTGCAGTCACTTCTTCTTTACTTTTTGACGGATTATATTTTTTTATATCCAAGTAATACTTAAACATATCCTTGGATCCGTCAAATATTGCACGTGTTGAGTCTTTAAACGCGATCCGGGCATTCCAGTCGGCAAACATTGAAACGAACATTCCGCAGACAGGGCATTTATCTTTTGGTGGAAGAGTTGTAGTATCAGATCCCTCTGCCAATGAAACGGCAACAAGACAAAGAATGATTACCCAAGACATGACTCTTTTCATTTGACCTCCTGCCCCACTGTCAGCGAGCATCAGGTTTGTGCTCCATCATCTTCATCCGCTTCGCTTTCCTTTTTTCCCTTATCATTTTAGTGTCTGCGTACATATCTTCATAGGCCGCTTTCATTGCCTCTTCAAAGGAGGCGAGCTTCCCCTCGTTTGTCTTCACGAAGTTCTCTGCATCATCCTTTTTTTCAAAGGCCCATTTTCCCCTCTTGGACATAACCCCGGGCTTCTTACCTCCAATAACCCAAAAGGCTTTTTCTGCATCGATAAGCTGTCTTCCATTAAAATCGCCGACCTTAATCGATTTCGGCGTCTTATCGATGTTGTTTGCCAGGTCTATGGCAGCACAATGGATGCTGCATATGCCATTGACAGTTCCATCATTATATTCGATCACCATGCGGGAAAAATTGAAACTGCCCCTGTCCATACCGCAATAGCAGCATGCTTTATGAAGATTGACGTCATCATTTGTCTGGGCATAGGCCATTCCTCCGAAGATGAAACAGACAACCAATACAATACTCGGAATATACATTTTTTTCATCGTATTCCTCCTCATTTTTTATTCCTCCGGCAAGTAAACATGTCAAAGATTGTCATGCCGGACTTGATCCGGCATCCAGTCTTTTCAGTAGATTCAGGCTTTCGCCGGAATGACGGAATTTTAGATATTTTGTTGCCGGAGTAATAATATGTCGATGTATCTTAATGGCCTATTCACTACAGGCCCGCTGTTGCTCTGTTTCAATATATTTGTTTGATTCACGATCAATCTGATAAATCTGGCCATCTCGCATCTCGAACATCCGGTCTGCATACCGGGCCCATTTCTGGTTGTGTGTGACCATGATGATTGTCAATCCCACATCCCTGTTAAGCCCCTTTAGGACATTCACAATTTCTTCTGACCGTTTCGTATCCAGGTTTCCCGTAGGCTCATCGGCGAGAAGGATTTCAGGCATATTCACCATGGCCCTGGCTATGGCGACCCGCTGCATCTCACCACCCGAGATCTGGTCCGGGAGGTGGTCCAGCCGGTGGTCCAGCCCGAGGAGTTTCAATAGTTTGATCGCCTCATGCTCCGTACCGGGTTTTCGGTAGAATGTGAGCGGCAGCATGACGTTCTCCATGACGGTCAGGGTGGGGATGAGATAGAAATTCTGGAAAATATATCCGAATGTCTCCCTCCTTATTTTCGTCAGTTCCCGTTCCGAAAGACGTTTCCCGTTGCCGAAGATCGACCGGCCTCCGAGGTAAAGTTCTCCGGCCGTCGGATTGTCGAGGCAGCCCAGAAGATTGATCAGTGTGGTTTTGCCAGACCCCGATGGACCGATGATAGATACGAAATCCCCTTTGAGTATCTCGAATGAAACATTATTGACGGAAATGACTTTTTCATTTCCACGGGGATAGACCTTTGTCAGGTTTGTTGCTGTGATCGATATACCGTTTTCTCTCATCTGCCGGCCTCCCCCCTGATGGCCTCTAAGGGCCTGATCCTTCCGGCCTTCCAGGCGGGATAAACGCCGCTGAGAAGGCCGATACAAATGATTCCGGCCAACGTGACCAGTACAAGTTTCAGGTCTATGAGCACGAGACCTCCGCCGGGGGCGTAAGGCAGCAGACTGCGCATCACTATATCCGTTACGCGCGCAAGTATCAGCGCCAGAATAATACCAACGACGCCTCCCGTCGTGCAGAGGATCAGGGTCTCGATCCAGATCAATTTGAATATGTCCCAGGGCATAGCGCCGACGGTCTTCAGAATGCCGATTTCCTGGAATCTTTCCCATACCGATGTCAGGATCGTATTTATGACGCCGACCATAGCGATCAAAATAGCAATGACGGCGATCGAAAGTACCATTACCTTGGCTGTGGAAATAAGCTTCATGATGGTCTCTTTCACCTGCGCCAGGCTCACTATCTGCACATCGGGGAGCTGATACAGCTTTTCCTCGAGGGGGCCGCTGTCGACGCCCTTTTTCAATTTGATGCCTATTGTGGTAATTTCATCGGGTCTGTTAAATATCTTTTGCAGCGTCTTGAGGGGTACAAAGATGGTCCCATCATCCTGTGTGCCTGTCCTTTCCAGTATGCCCACCACCTTGAATTCGACGTTCATCTCGGGCATGAGGATCATGTCGCCTACCTCTCGCTGCTCAAGCTCGGCCGCCTCGAACCCCATGACGGTCTCATAGGAATTTTCATCGGCAAACCAGCCCCCCTGCCTGAATTTGAGAAAGGGCTTCATTTCGGCAAAGCTCTTTGGTTCTATGCCAAAGTATCCGGCTATCCCACCGCTTTCCCCTTTATTCGGATCGAAGACGGCCGACATAAGGATCGGCGTGATCTTATCTACTTCCGGCTCTTTAACGATGTCCTTCATAATGGACTCATCCATATAACGGAGCCCTGTTCCTCCCTTCAGCATCATGGTGGCCGCCTCATACGGGCATCCTTTGGCCATGATCATCAACTGAAAGCCCATGTTGTCTATGTCTTTATTGAGTGAGGCTTCGTAGCCCTGATTGAAGCCCAGCAGGCTTACAAGCACCCATGAGGAAAGGGCAATGCCGATCAGGGTAAGAAGACTGCGGATTTTTTTTCTGAGCAGGTTTTTATACGCAACCTGAAATTTTGTGATCATTTTTGAGAACCTCCCGGATAAGATTAAGGCTTGGACGAATAGACAAACTCATCCATAAGGATAAGATTCTTTTTCGTGGCCCTGAGTGCGGCCCTGAAATCTGCTTCCGCTTCAGGCGCCGGGTTCTTTATCCTATCGACCTTTCCGGATGCCTTTCCTGAAACAACATCGTAATAGTTAAAATCCTTGAGGGTCAGACCGATGAACTGCCTGCCGAATCTCGCATCGCGTAATTTCCCGGCATACTTGCTTGTCATTTTCTGTATATAAAAACCTTTTATCCGTCCTTCGAGGTCAAGCACCACGAATACCTGGATGCCCCCGAACTGGCCCTTCTGGTTTACTCCATGTATATATCCGATTTTCTTCTTATTATTGAAAATCTCATAGATTGTATAGGGCACGTCGATGGTTTCAAAAATGCCCCGGAATTTCTCCCCAAGTCGCGTTTCTACCGTCACCAGGAGCTTTTCTCCGCCCTTTTTCAAAATCGAGGTATAAACCGTCCTATACCCTGTGGATTCCGGGAAGAGCCTTGCCACATCACGGTCAGGGTCATTCAGATCGCAACCTACCGCAGCCCAGAGGGCTGTGTAGCCGGCAAGGACAAGGAAAATTGCTAATATCGTGTGCCTAATCAAAAGGGTAACCTTTGTTTTTCTCATTCTGTAAATGTCCGGTAATCTTGATTTCATATCGGTCGATAGTAATAAAGTTGCAAAAGTACCCTGTTGTCGTCAGCGTTATGATCGTAAGTATAACCTAAACGAACCGTCAAATTTGAGGTCACCTGACTTGAAAAACAGAGTGACAGTTGATAATTATTTTCTTCCCCGAACTTCCAGTATGTCGGCTGGGCCTCTATCTTAAGCCGACCTTCCTGGTCCAGGTTCACGCCGAAACGGTAAAACAAGGAATATGTATCCTTGTCGAGCCAAGTCCCGGCAAGCAGATCAAAACGGTGTTCAAGGTTATCCCTGAGGATGGTCAGGTCGGCTCCCGCAAGCCTCATCTCCCGGGGCTCCGGATCCCTCAGTGTATACCCCATTGTATCAAGCGTACTGCCATAACCCAGGGAAAAACCTAAATTGAAGTTATCCTGACTCTGCACGCCATACGAGACCCTGGCGGCCGTCATATAATTGCCCCCTTTGAAATATACAGGCATCCCTGATCCTGTCGTGACGGAGGCTGAAACATCCCCCCATGAGAAGTCTCTGTAGAGCCCGCCTCCCCAGTCACGGTCATAACCGAAACCCTGTATGGCAAGGGTCCGCAGTATGAGGCCGTGGCTGTCGAAATAGGAGGAAAGCCCAAAAGCGGGACGGTTATGTCCGACCCAGACATAAGTCCAGGGTGTCTTCGTTTTCAGATAGGCGTTATATACCTGAGGCTCTAACTTATATGCGTTCCCATTCTCATTGCTTTCAAGATCCTGTGTCAGGGCCAGACGGCCCTGAAGCGCAAAGGTAGCCCAATCTCCGGACTCGCCGGAAAATCGTTTTAAGTAATCAAAGCCCAGGCTCGGCTTCTGCATCTCCGCATCCGGGTTCATCGAGGAATAGATCTTTTTTTTAATCTCAGACGAATAACCGGCAATTCCCTGCGCTTCGAAATAGAGGAGCTGGTTCGCCGCCTGCGCCATACCGGTCATGAATATCAGGGCCACGCATATGATAACGGTTCTATACATCGAAGTTGCAGCTGCCCCTGAAAATAACTTTTCCGTCCTTTAATATAGTGAGCCTTATCTCCCAGTCACCGGGCATGACAATACTTATCGGCAGGAGATAATCCCCTCTTTTGGAAAGTTTAAATGTCCGGTTTCCTGTTTCATGGGCGCCTTTCATGGAAGGCATACCGGCATCGGCCTTAGCCTCGAAAGAGGTGTCTTTTTTGCCCTCATCGGTAAAAATCTCGACCTTCATGATTAATGTGCCCAGCTTGGGCTTCTTGTCAAAGCTGTATATCAAATAATAGCCGCTCCCGATCGGGACCTTTTTACCGGGATCGGGCATTGGAGAATAAGCCTTTGCTTGTTCTTTTCCTGAAGCGGATGCTACATCTTTTTTACTTATAGATTTTTGCCCCTTATGCCCTTGAGCATAAAGTGGTAATGGCAGAATCGAGATAATTAACAAGACTATAATAATAAAGATGCATTTTTTCATACCATACTTTCCCCTTTCATTTTAAAGTACGTTTCTTCAAAAGTCAGCATTCTCAACTTTCTTGTTTAGTTAAACATAATGGTGGTGTGCTTTACCATCAGGAATATCTTTATTTATGACTTTGAAAATCCTTATAGATTATGGCAATCAGGCGTAAGGCCCTGAGAGAAAGTGAATCTTTCGCACATTGCGTATTTCATGGGGAACCGGAAGTCGTGGAGTTCTGCAAGTATTAAGAAAGGTCTCAATCACTGAAGATATTTTCCATTTTATCTGAAGCACGAATGGCAGTGCCTGCCATAAAGGACATCATCTTCCATGATCTTCTATAGATAATTATGCGTACTGTCGCAGAACGGCGGAGCTCCAGTCCGTTTACAGCCACACCACGCTACTACTGTATCTTTAGCGATAACCGTTTCCACGGGAGTCATGGCTGTGTTGAGCTTTGCGTGTAAGCCGTTACAGAATGGCTGCGATTGAGAATGACCACAGCTGCACCAATAATATTTGCCGGCTTTCAACTCCATCAAGTAAGGTCCCTTTTGTGCTATTTTAGGTTCCATGGTTATTCCTTCCCTTGCCCTTGTAATCATGAATACAAAATTATGCAACGATTCACAATCAGGAATAACCTGATTTATACCTTCGAAAGTCCTTAATTTATAGCGGCAGGCGTGATTTCTAGTACGGGGAGGTGAGCCCTTCATGTGCCTGCAGAGGCGCAAGGCCTTTTAGTCAGGCGCCCTCTGATCGGAATAGAACCAACATTTCTCTTCGCTGTTACTTATCATCCATTCCCTGACGAATAAATAAGACATTTGGCTATGTTGATCAAGGTTACTCCCTATGGAAATATAAGCTGGGAAAATGTAAAATATTACTAAACAAATAAGCTATTTATATGATACAATATATCCATATTGAAATTTTTCGTTGCAAATAAAAGAAAAAAATATTCTTATAGGGCGGTAGATTAGAATCTCTGCTTGACTTGCATCGAATACCCGACAAAGAAATTTTCATTCACCCAAGGAATATCTATGATCCGGCGCCATATTCACTGGAAGCCCAACAAAAAAGGGTTCACGCTTGTGGAAATTCTTGTCGTCATGGTGATCATCGGTCTTATCGCCGCCCTCGTTGGACCCCGCCTTTTTCCGAAACTCGGCAAAGGCAAGCAGTCGGCAACGAAAGCGCAGATAGAACTTCTTGGTCAGACATTGGATCAGTTTCGGCTTGATGTGGGAAGGTATCCTACAACACAGGAGGGGTTAAACGCGCTCACGGTCAATCCCGGTGTCGAAAAATGGGATGGACCTTATCTCAAGAAAGAACTTCCCAATGACCCGTGGGGAAGAGCCTATAATTACCAGTGTCCCGGTACACACGGGGAATATGACCTCTTTTCTTATGGCAGGGACGGTGCTCTTGGTGGCGAGGGAGAGGACCAGGACGTAGTAAGCTGGAAATAATGAAATGCAGGTTTTAAGACTCTGGACAGAAAGAAATTTTGGGGGTATTTTGTTTACTCGACAGTCCTTCTTGATTTGGCAGACTGCATTCATTCTTTCCTTAAGTAGTGTAAGCTTACTCGTGCCTATACCCGGCACAGAAGTATGCTGTTGGGCGCAGGCGCAATCGCAAGATCAAAAGACAGATCAGACCGATGTGAAGCCAGGGCAACAGCCGTTTTCCCCTTCGCTGGAATTAATTCCTTCAAAATCTTCTGATACACAACCTTCAAAGACCCAGCCAACAACTATCTCGACGCCGCAGGGAACATTCCCGCAGCCTGCAGCAAAGATGCCTGCGGAGCCATTGAAAAATGAAGTGCCGCCGAAACAAATTAAACCGGTCAAACCCGTTGTGGGCAAGCCCCCGCAGACCGCCATGCCACCAGGTCAGCAGCCGCAACAGAGTCCACTGTTACCTCCGGGCATGAGACAGCCGCCCGCCGGGCAACCTCCTTTTCCTGCGATGCAACCTTCGGTTCCTGTGGTGCAACCTGCTCCTCCTGCGATGCAACCCGCGGCTATCCCGGTCCCCCGCAGAGGCCAGTTCATCTTGAATTTCGATGATGCTGATGTGTACACGATCATCCAGACTATCTTTGGCGAGGCGCTGAGGGTCAACTACGTGGTTGATCCACGTGTGAAAGGAAGAGTTACTTTCAGGGCCGTTGCACCCGTTCCCATGGATAATGTGCTGCCCTTGATGGAAGTCATCCTGAGGCTCAACGGCATTGGGATTGTTGAGGACAATGGTCTTTACAGGATTGTCCCAATCAGTGACATCTCCAAGGAACCTTCGCCCGTCAGTTTCGGCCGGGATCCGGAGAAGATCCTGATAACAGGAAAGTCCTTGCTTCAGGTGGTACCGATCACCTACGTCCAGTCATCAGAAGTCCTCAAACTTATTACACCCTTTTCTTCGAATAATGCCGTCCTCATTGACGTGCCGAAGGGCAATCAGATCATTATCGTGGATACCGATGCCAATGTAAAGCGTATGCTCAAACTTATCGAGATTTTTGACAACGAAAAACTCAAGCAGAGAAAACCTCAGGTATTTGTCTATCAAGTCCAGAACAGCAAGGCAAAAGATATCGCCTCGCTTTTACAGCAGATATTCCTGGGCAGTAAAACGTCTGCGCCGGAAAGGGCCTCCGCCCCTTCCAGAACAGGCTCGGCGCCTCAAGCCGCTCAATCATCACCATCTCCTTTCCCTGCGATTTCTTCACAGCCACAGGTTTCAACGATATCGACCGGCGGAGAAGCCATCGTTGCCGATTTCACGAGAATCATCCCCGATGAAATCACGAATACCGTCATAGTTCTGTCTACACCGGAAGACTATGCCGCCATCAAAAAAACTATCGAAGAGATCGATGTCATTCCGAGGCAGGTGGTTATCGAGGGCATGGTAGCTTCCGTATCGCTCACGGACAACCTCAGCTTCGGCATTTCTGCCCTTTTTAAAGGTAATGTGTTGAATCTTGACTCTAAGTTTATACTAAATCCCAATGCCCTGAATGTAGATCCGAACAAACTATCTATGACGGGATTCACTTTTATCGGCGTCGACGCTGCGGGCGCCGTGAGAGCCCTCATCACAGCCCTCGCCACCGAGGCGAAAGCCAAGGTATTGGCGGCTCCACATATACTCGTCTCGGACAACAGAGAGGCAAAGATCCAGGTCGGTCAGCAGGTCCCTCTCATGACCTCAGAAACCTATGGCACACCCGGTGTTTCCCCCCAGCGAAACTTTCAATACCGGGACATCGGTATCATTTTGAAGGTAAAACCCCGGATTAACGCGGGCGGCCTTGTTTCTCTTGAGCTTTATCAGGAAATCTCAAACTACGAGACTATCACACTTTCCGGTGAATCTCAGATTCTCCTTAACAAGACCGATGTGACAACGGATCTTGTCGTACAGGATAACCAGACGATTGTTATTGGCGGACTCATTCGGGAAGACACGTCAAAATCAAGATCAGGTATACCGCTCCTGTCCAAAATACCGATCCTCGGGTGGCTATTCGGTTATACTGAAGACGAAACAAAAAGACAGGAAATCATTATCCTGCTGACACCCCACGTGATTAAAAACCAGAAAGAGGCAAAGGACATATCCTCGGAGCTTGTTGACAAAATGTCCGAATCAAGCAAAGGTAGGATAAAGAAGGAAGAGCTAATCAAGGAAAAGCAGCAGAAACAGGAGGGTGTCAAGCCGTCGGCAAAGTGATGATCAAAATGAATGAAGAGAATAAGTCTGGCTCTCTTCCGATTGAGGCTGTTTTACCAATACAGTAGCCGTGGTCTTTGACTCTTTTTTGTATCGCTTGTAATGATCCAGGACACAGCGGACATAGGTACGGGTCTCGGCATAAGGCGGAATACCCCGGTACTTGGCAACAGCTCCTTCGCCGGCATTATAGGCAGCAAGCGCCAGCAGCAGGTCACCGTTGTAGAGACCGATCAGGGAGGAAAGGTAACGAATACCACCGTCGATATTATCCCCGGGATGGAAGGAGTCGCTCACGCCAAGAGCTATGGCTGTCTGAGGCATGAGCTGCATGAGTCCTCTGGCGCCTTTTCTCGAAACTGCTTTATGGTTGAAATTTGATTCAGCCTTGATGACAGCTTTCACCAGGGAGATATCCACACCGTATTTACCGGCCGCCCCGGCGATCAGTTCATCGTACGTCCCTAAATCACGTCCCTGTTTAAAATTATTATCCGGCCTCTCTTTGATCAAGACCTTGAACCGGGGGCCCATGAGTACATTGGTCAGATGGATGACCCCATTCTCGTCGACATACCTGTACACATCGGCAAGGGAGGAAGATGTCAGCACGAGAGAGAGGATCAGGAAGCCAAACAACACGGTGATCCCCGATATATGTTTGATGATATTTGCGAACATCCCTGACTCCCTGCCTTTTCCCGTTCTCAAGTTATTCCCATTTTGAGACTTTTGAAAAACCGAAGAATCTCTTGCGTTCATTTTCTTGGCATGAACAATTTACAATTGCAATTCCGCCCGACAGCCGCACGGCTAACCTCACATCACTTGACGGCAAGGAGTTCCAGCTCAAAGATGAGTGTCGCGTTCGGCCCGATACTGCCAGATCCCCGCTCTCCATACGCGAGCTGAGGAGGAATGAAGAGCTGCCATTTCGAACCCATAGGCATGAGCTTCAGCGCTTCCCGCCAGCCGGGGATGACCCCTGTGACCGTGAAGGTTGCGGGTTGCTTGCTGCGATCAGAGCTGTCGAATTCGGTCCCATCGATGAGGGTGCCCCGGTAGTGACACTCTACCGTGTCTGCGTCTGTCGGCTTCTTGCCATCTCCCGCCTTGAGGACTATATACTGTAGCCCGCTCGGTAGGGTCACCACGCCTACCTTCTTCTTATTCTCAGCCAGAAAGGCGTCCCCTTCTTTTTTGTTATCAGCCGCCGCTATTATCTTGGTCTGCCTCTGTTTTAACCTCAGTTCCTTCTGAAACGAGGCCATGGTTTTATGGATTTCCGCATCGGTCATGAGAAGCTTTACGCCCGAGTGTGCGTCCTTCATGCCTTTTACCACAGCATCGAGGTCGATCTCGAATCCCTGCTGCTTGAAGTTTCTCACTACACTGACTCCGATGCCGTAATTCACCTTGTCTTTTTGCGTCTTCAGAACTTGCGGCTCCTCGGCACACACCTGAGCAGTCATAAGCACGACTACCAAAAACGCCATCCACTTCAAAGTCATCTTAAATGTCATAGTTTCTCCTTACAGAATGAAATCCACCTTAGGTCAACATAAGTATTGAAAAACCTCTGAAATACTCGTCCTTCCTGCCACTCCCGCGTAGAGCCTGTGCCATAATTCTCTTTTTTGTCATTTTGCGTGAAAAGAGAAATCCTTGTCCCGACCGAAAGGAGGGATCTTGAAGATTCTTCATGTTCGTTCGGAATTACAAAGTCTGTAATTTGTATATTTACCTGCCGAATATTTAGTATTATTTATATAATGCCCACTTATTTAGTCCATCGGGGAAAGACTTGATCCTTTGTTCTAAATATCTTATTTTGGCTTCATAATATGGATTAAGCCTGACTCTTAAACGCTCACAAAGTCGCATTAGAAAATGTTTTGAGAGCTTTAAAAAAAATCCACACCCCCTTTTTACTAAAGAAGGTGTGGATTCACATTCTGAGACCTTTGCACAACCTCTGACGGTTTTTATATTCGATGCAACAGGTTTCCATCAAAAAACGTCATTATTCAAAACCTTTAACACTATGTCCGGCTTCATATTGCGCGCCCAATCCATTGCATCAGTGCAGTTAACATCTCTTGTCTTAAATAATGGTATTCCCTTTAGTTTGCAGATTGAGGAAATATGCATATAATCTGTGTTTATACCTGCATCGGGTTGTGTGATGCACCCCACCACATTACCCTCAGCTTCCAGGACAGTCGTCAGAGCATGGGAGAGATACCGCAATCGATTTCTATCTCTTTTTTAGAGATGAAATAAAGGGGGACAGCAGGAGCGGCCGCACGCCTTCAATGGGGATCGTCATCCGCTTGAGCAGCCTCGAATTGAAGTTGGGGGACAGGTCTTGAAATTTAGCGTTTTGCAGAGCTGTGGAGACCTGATTTCTCTTTTGCCTTCACAAGATATTTCAAATCTTCCTGATCCTTGGGACGGTTGATCGCCCTCTTATTCGCAATGAGTTCGTCCAATCCGATAAAATAAATGGAGACTTGCTCTCCGCGAATCTCCATGCTGGTTGTTGCCCTCCCGTGCCATGCTTCTTTGAAGGTCACACCGTCAACATGTGTAAGAATATCGATGCGATTGGGAGGAACTCCAAACTGAAAAATTACGCCTGGCTCCATTAGCGCTTCAAAACCTTCGATTCCCGGAACATCTCCCTGCCAGAATTCCTTGAGGGCCTCAAACATATTCAGTGCGTTTTTTCTTGTCGTTTCAAAAAAGAAATCCACGTCACCGGTGAGGCGAGCGTACCCGTAATAGATCACCGCTTCGCCGCCCACTATGAGGTACCTGACATGGTGTTGGTTCAGCAGCCTGATGAAATCCTGTATGTCCTTTGAGAAGTGGGACGCTTTCATTTCTTTCGACAACCTTTTTTCACATCCGGCGCATTTTTCCCATAAACCCTTATTCGAAGTTCCGATGCTGCCTTCTGTCTTTCCTCTGGACTCATTTTAATGTGCTGAAGAATATCCCATTCCTCGGCATCTTTGAAATCATTCGACTTCTTAACAATGCGTTTCATCTTGCATCTCCCTCATGCGTCACGGCAGGTTATGGGTGATGGGGGGAAAAGGGCGCAGTCCCTCATTTTCCCGGATTTATTATGGCTGTTGGCCGCTGTCCCGATTTCTCTACGCTTCCAGAAGTCTTTGCTGCAATAGCGTCTGCATGTCGCGATGTCCGTCGACAATCAGTAAGACGTACACGGTGTCGCCCGTGACCCGGTAAATCACACGGTAGGGTTTGAAAAAAATCTCCCGATACTCACGAATTCCCAATGCCGGCAGTTCTTTCGGATAGGCGCCACGCTCCGGAGATTCGGCGCAGCCTGGTGCTGTCTGCCACTAACTGCGGCGGTCGATGAATAGATGAAATTCCTGATCCCATTACAATCCATGGCATCCAGGAGATTCAGAGTGCCGACAACATTGTTGCGGTAGTATTTGAGAGGCTCCCGGACTGATTCCTCTACCTGGATCGAGGCGGCAAAGTGCATGACCGCATCCGGCCTGAAATCTCCGGTTACCGTATCCGGAAAGTCTCTATCCGCAAGATCACCCTTGACGAACCTGCCGGCTAGCACCGCCCACTCGTGCCCTGTAGAAAGATTGTCAAACACAAGAATTTCGTGTTTTTCTTCTCCGAGGGCTTTGACTACGTGAGAACCGATATACCCCGCTCCACCGGTAACGAATACGCTCATTTACCTCCTACCGTTTAACCCGTTCAATGGTCTCTACCAGTCTATTCCTTTCATTGATCTCCCCCATGGTCAGCTCCACGAGATTGCCACGTCGCTTCGCTCCTCGCAATGACATTTGGTGTAGATTTTCAAAGGTCTCGCCCGATAAGGCTTTGATTAAAAAAACGTTTTCTCTATCATGCTCAGATGCAAAACAATAAATACCTTTTCAACAATGACTTGCGGCCTGCTCTCTAATCTGTTCCTGGATGACTTTTTGTACTGTTTCGACTTCGAGGGTTTCGAGGCATTGACTTAGTCCTGACCCATCGCATCCCTTTTTATAACACGGTACACACTCCATATCAGGAACGACGACTCGGTGTTGATTGCCTACAGGCGCCCAATCACGCCAATCGGACGGACCATAAATAATTATCGTCGGCGTTCCCACAGCAGCGGCGATATGCGGTGCAGCACTATCCACTCCAATATGAAAACTGCCCAAACTGAGCACACCGGCCAGTTCAGCCAGCGTTGTTCTGCCGGCAAGGTTGTATACAGTTCCTGAACATTTGTTCTCCAGTTCGGATGCCTTTCCCCCTTCCTCTTTACTTCCGACAATGGCTGTAGGAAATTGAAACTCATCCCATAACCAGTTGATAACACTTACCCATTTATCATAAGCCCATTCCTTGTACGACCACCGCGAGAATGGATTTATGGTAATCCACCGATGGGAAGATTCGGACGATAAAGGTTTCATGTTGCACTCAGTTAAAAGCTGGTAAACCCGCATCATGACCTGATCTGAAACCCAGAGACTGGGGACCATCGTTTTTGCGACAATGCCAAAACCCCGGATTATACGAAGGGACTGTTCCGCGGCGCCATAGACCCGTTCCTTCGGAGGAGCAGGTTCGACTAAGAGGTGGGTAAACAGCATGTTTCGCCAGAAGGGAACGTCATGATAGTAGAGCGACGCCCTCATAGGAGCCCCGGTTAAGCGGGCCACAATTGCACCGCGATCACCGGCACGAAGATCAAACACCAGGTCAAAATGCTCCTGGCGCAACTCTTTGATCAACCGTACTTGATCAATAGTATTATGCAAATGACCTTCGTGATCACGCTTCACTTCAAACGTTTTATAGATTGACGGATCTGGCTCCAGAAGGCACCCAAATCCCTCTCGAAGGAGAACCGATACATTGGCCTGTGGATAGGTTTCCTTAACCGCCCATAGTGTCGGTGTTGCCCAGACAACATCCCCTATATCACCCAATTGAATAATAAGAATGTTGTGGATATCTGTGCTAATCGTGTGATGATCGCCGATAATCATAAAAATTGGGCGCTGACCCTTTTTTTGAATATGCTATTTTTCGAGGACGGATTCCGTATCGTGGGGAGTATACTCGGGGACAATTTCTTGAAGTTTTCGCTTTATGGCCTTTGCATCGTGCCGCAGTGCTGCATCGTAAAGCGGTATCAGCTCGGTATTTAACCACTCCTGAAGAGCGCTGGCACTTCTCAATCCATTTAAAAACCCATCGGACCGAAGCACCATGATCTTTTCATGCTCCGTCGGCACAATACCTTCCCCTACGGTAATGAGCTCTTCGTACAGTTTTTCTCCCTCCCGGAGGCCGGTAAAAATGATCTTGATGTCTTTATCCGGCTCTTTCCCTGATAAACGGATCAGGTCCCGTGCCATGTCTGCAATGTTCACAGGAGTACCCATTTTGAGAATAAAAACCTCGCCGCCCCTCCCCAGGGCGCCTGCCTGGATGATCATCTGGGCGGCCTCAGGTATGGTCATAAAATACCGATTGACCTCGGGATGGGTCACCGTAACCGGGCCGCCCTGCTCGATCTGGCGCCGGAACAGGGGAATCACCGAACCTGATGAACCTACCACATTACCAAAACGGACGGCCATAAAACGTGTACCGTTTCCCTGGAATGATTGCAGGAGGAGTTCAGTTACGCGTTTGCTTGCTCCCATGACATTTGTGGGACGCACGGCCTTATCGGTTGAAACCAGCACGAATCGCTCCACGTTGTGTTCAACAGCCAGCCCCATAACTACCCTGCTTCCAATAATATTGTTCGTGACTGCCTCCCAGGGATTCTTTTCCAGGATAGGCACGTGCTTGTAGGCTGCCGCGTGAAACACTACTTGAGGGTTGAATTCTTGGAAAATCGATTGCATGAGCGTCTTATCCTGCACATGCCCCAGGATGACCCGGCAGTTTTGATAATCAAGCTCATGGTGAAGTTCCATCTGAATGTGAAAGAGATTCGCCTCACCCGCATCCACAAGGATAAGTTGACGGGGTTGATACTTGATTACCTGGCGGCACAGTTCCGACCCGATGGAACCACCACAGCCTGTAATTAACACGACACGTCCGCTTATATAGTTTCGGATACCCGCACTATCCAGATGAACGGGGGGCCGTCCCAGTAAATCTTCGTATTTCACGTCACGTAAGACTTTGACGCTCACGCGGCCATCGATAATTTCACCAATACCCGGCAGCGTTTTGTAGGTAATATCACATCCCTTGCAGAGTTCTACGATGTGCCGCATCTGTTCACCACTGGCCGAAGGAATGGCAATGAGAATTTCTTCAATCCTTTCTTCCTCCACCAACTCTTGCAGTTTCCCAATTATCCCCAGTACCGGAACGCCATGAATCGAACGGCCCTGTTTCTGCAGGTCATCATCAATAAAACCCACAACATCATAAACAAGGTTTCTATTTTCAAATATTTCTCGAAGCATCTTTTCACCGGCATCGCCCGCACCGACAATCAAGATACGTTTTTTGTATCTTTTATGGAAAGCCGCCATGCGATCGGAGTTAAGGCTTGGCGGGAAGGAAGTAAAATAAGCACGGATCATGAGACGCAACCCACCGGCAAGAACAAATGTCAGAATTCCATCCATTAAGAATACAGCCCGAGAAAAATTATGAAAACGGTATAAATAGAGGATCACCGCCATGATTAAAAGCATAGATATGAAGCAAGCCTGGGCTAATCGCCAGAAATCTCGGACACTCGTATACCGCCACATACCGCTGTAGAGACTAAAGCCGAAGAAAATAAAAAGTTTCAGTGGTATAAGCCAAATCAATATCGTTTTAATTTGACTGATTTCTTCCAGACTTAATCTAAATTCAAACCGAAATAAGTAGGCTGCCGTAAGCGCAATCGCAAAGAGAAGCGAATCGCTTAAAATCATCAAATATAATTTAGGATTTTTCAGTTGCCGGTGCATAATTTTATCAAATGGTTAGTGTTTAATTCCTCTTTTTCTTAAAACATTGACAGTTGTCATCCATACTATTTTTAAATCCAGGATAATACTTTTATTTTTCATGTAATACTCATCGTATTCTACTTTAAGTGGAATCGGAATGTCATCCCTGCCGTTTACCTGAGCCCACCCTGTAATACCGGGAACAAGTTTGTGAATTCCTTTTTTCATCCGCAGGTCAACGAGATCATCCTGGTTATACAAGGCCGGCCTCGGCCCAATAAAACTCATATCACTTTTCAATATACTCCATAGTTGCGGCAGTTCGTCAAGGCTGAATTTTCTGAGTAATGATCCGACGGATGTCAGGTAGAGACTGGGATCATCCATCAGGTGGGTTGCCATCTCAGGAGTATCCAATCTCATCGTGCGAAACTTAGGCATTCTGAATATGGTATTGTTGATACCCACCCGGTCGGACCAGTATAGTGCCGGGCCTTTGGAAGTTAGTTTAACAAACAAGGCAATAAGAATCATGGGGATGGATAAAAAACATAACAGAAGAAGACTCAACAAGACATCACAGATACGTTTCAAAGCGCGCCGCCTTCCCGCATCTCTTTGACCGTCTCTTCCCAACCCGTCTTTAAATCATAGTGGGGAACAAAACCCAGTTCTTTTTGAATGAGGCTGCCGTCCATGGCGATATCTTCGGTATATTTGTCAATCATCGCCCGTATTGCCGGGGGTTTTAAACCCATCGAATGGCCACCTTTTTCTATTATACCTGCAACAATGCGCGAGACTCCGACAGGCAACGACAATCGCGGCACCTTATGACCAATGGCAGCGCAGATCGTTCCAATAATCTCATTCATGGTATGGAAACGGCCATCCGAGACATTGAAAATCTTACCTGCCGCAGCATCGTGTGATGCAGCCACCACGGCAGCGCGCGCCACATCCTTGTCATAAACCAGTGTGCGCCGGTTGGAACCGTTCCCCACAGGGACGAAGCGGCCCCTTGCCAAAGATTGCACAAGCCGCTGATAGTTCCCCTTGATTCGCCCGCCATACACGGCACCAAGCCGCAGGACAGTTCCCAACCGTCTGCCGTCCGCTCGTTTGGCTTCGAGCACAATTTCTTCCGCTTCACGCTTTGTCTTGGCGTAAAACGTATCTGGGCGAGGGGGCGTATTTTCCGTTACAATCCGGCCATCGGACTGCCCATAAACAGCAATCGTACTGAAGAACACAACACGCCTGACATCAGCCTTAATGGCCGCACCAACTACCGTCGCCGTTCCCCCCACATTAATCCGCTCATATTTTTCTTTAAGCGCGAGTGGCGGATTGACAATATGCAGTAAAGCGGCCAGGTGGATAACCATTTCAACACCTTCCATCGCAGCACGCACAACCGATGAATCAGTAACATCACCAATAAGGGCTTCCACATCATCAGGCCACATGTTAACAGGCGGCGGATCGATGGACAGGGTGCGGATGGAATAACTTGCATCATGGAAGGCCTTTACGACAAGAGGCCCTACGGCGCCGGTGGCGCCGGTAATGAGAATGAGAGGAGAATAAGCCATGCTAATTTTCCTGACTGAAATGAGCCAGGATTTGTCCTGCTGCTCTTGAAACAGAAAAAGAATTTTCCAAAAGGGTGCGGGAGTTTTTACCTAACTGCCGGCGATAATTTTCGTCCCTAACTAATCTTCTGGCATAGGCAGCAAACAGATCATCTTCCCCATTCATGCAAACCAGTCCAGATTGTTGACCTTCCAGAATTTCTTTTAAATCATTTCCCGGATTTACACTGGCCAGAATGGGCATTGAATGATACATGTAGCCAAGCATTTTACCTGGAAAATTCTGGGTTCTCAAACCGCAATCGAGCGAGATCAAGCCGACATCAAATTCAGAAAGCATGGACAGGTATTCTCTTTGTCCCACCGCGTCGTGTATGGCTATATTCGTCAAACCCTTTGATGCAATGTCTGTCCTCAATCGGGGCACTTCACTTCCATCGCCCACCAGTAGAAAATAAGCAGATTTTTCACCCCGTAAATTTTTCGCAAGGCGGATAATATTGTCCATGTCCTGGGCCACACCAATGTTGCCGCCATAAAAAAAGACGACTTTCCCCTGTAATCCCAACCGCTCCCGGTATGCACTCGGCTGAATACTCTCCTCTACTAAGGCTGTCCAATTAAATAGCACTTCTAAATGATATTTCTTATCAAGACCATTTTCTTCAAAATAACGAAGGTTCGCCGGCGACTGAACGCCGATTATATCTGCCGCGTCGTAATTCTGCCGTTCCTTTAATTTGAAATATTTGTAAACCATTCCGTGACTTAACACGCCGGCATCCACCGCCCATTGTGGAAAGATATCACGCAAGATCAAATACGATGGGCAGGCGAAATGCTTCTTCAGCCCCTTTACGAGTGAACCAAAGAAGATTGTGGGAGAATAGTAAACAATCAGATCACAGGGATTTTCTTCAAAAAAACGACGCCCCTTTTCCCAGATGATGTTTGAAAGTCTGGCTTCGTTGAAGCCTCGCACCAATCTGGACGCTGTTTTAATTTTTCCTGTGCGTACCCGCAACACTTTGATGCCGCTTTCACTCGTTATTTCCGTATCTTTGAGAATGTTCTCATCAGGGGCGACGACTACGGGTTCATGACCCAGTCGAAGAAATTCCGTTGCAAGGTCATGAATAAGCTTTGCGCTCGACATGGTGCTGGGCAGATAATAAACGACAAGAAGTAAGATGCGCATGGGAAAAATTATGATATGCTCTTGAATATATAAAGATTTATTGCATTGAGGGTTATTTAAACCAGACCGTCCGATTTACGTAATCTGTATAACTCATAATTATGCGGAGAACTTTTTTCGAAACATTTTCTGTATCATAGTCCTGCACAAGTCTGAAGAGTCGATCACAAGCAGCAGACTGCGATGTTGCCACGTCGATGGCTTCCATGACGCTCTTAGCCTTCAACCCACACATAATGAGCGTGCCCTCATCCATCCCCTCAGGCCTCTCATGGGCCTGACGGATGGTTACAGCCGGAAAACTCAAAATTGAAGACTCCTCCGTAACCGTGCCGCTGTCGGAAACAACGCAGAAGGCATGCAGTTGAAGCTTCACATAATCAAGGAGTCCGAGGGGCTTTAGAAACCGAACCTGAGCATGAAGTTGGCCGACACCCATATCTTCCAGACGCTTGCGGGTTCGCGGATGGGTCGAAACAATCACAGGATAGTTATACCTCTCGGCTATGGCGGTTAATGAATTGAGTAGATTATTGAAGTTGACCTCAGAATCGACATTCTCCTCGCGGTGCGTGCTGACAACAAAATACTTTTTCTCTTCCAGCTGCAAAGCATTGAGAATGTCGGATTCATCAATCTGTAACCGGTAATAGGACAGAACTTCCTTCATGGGAGAACCTGTCTTGATCACCGTCTCAGGCTTTATACCTTCAGCCAGCAGGTAACGCCGGGCATGCTCCGTGTAGGGCATATTTATATCACTTATATGATCAATGATTTTTCGATTAATTTCCTCCGGCACCCTTTGATCGAAACAGCGGTTTCCCGCTTCCATGTGAAACACCGGAATCTTCCGGCGCTTCGCAGCAATCACGGCAAGACAACTATTTGTATCACCGAGAATGAGCACCGCATCGGGTTTCTCTTTTTCCATGACCTTGTCTGATCGCGCAATTATATTGCCGATGGTCTCGGCCACGTTTTCAACGGCGGCATCGAGGAAATAATCCGGCTTCCTGATTTGCAGCTGCTGGAAAAATATCTCGTTCAGCTCATAGTCAAAATTCTGACCCGTATGAACCAGAACGTGCTCAGTATACTGATCAAGCTCATGAATCACACGGCAGAGCTTAATCAGCTCGGGGCGCGTTCCAACTATAGTCATTACCTTGATGGCCATCTCTAAATCCTTTCTCCGGCAAAACCCGTATTTTAAACTCTAACGTGTTAATTGTTCTTTATCATCATAAGATGATAGATAGTGCTGATACATAAGATCAATCAGCTTTGACCAGGACGGCGGATTATAACCGGTCAGGCGGCGAAAAACGGTCGAATCCAATGATCGTTCCATGAAAAAATCGTCATGAGGCTCAATATCGATTTGCTTCCCATACCTTTCGGCGACCAATCTCAATAAGTCATACTTGGAGATTGGGTCCGAAGAGACGTGATAAATGCCTGTCAGGTGATCGTTGGGAATCACATACTCGGCGATGATTCGTGCAAATTCCAAGGTGGGAAAGCCGGAATAGATCGCCCTGGTGAATCCGCGAACCCTCCCCGCCTGGCTGAGAAACCATTCGATCAAGCCGAGCTTCCCCTTCAATTCATGCCCAATGATGGATGTACGCAGGGTGATGCAATGAGGTGGATAATCCACTTCTCCAAGAAATTTCGACCTCCCGTAAAGATCAACGGCATTTGATGGGTCCGCTTCTGTGTATTGGCCCTTACGTCCGTCAAAAACGCAGTCCGTGCTGATGTGAATCAGCCTTGCCCCCGCGGTCCGACAAACCAGCGCAATTCGATGCGGCAGTTGTGAATTGATGGTAATTGCCGAAAGGGGATCGCTGGCAATTGACTGTTGTTTGATAAGACCAATGCAATTAATTACCAGGCTGGGTTGTACGGATGCAAAGGAGCGGATGACTGTGTCAAAGTTGTCGGCATCTACATCAACATGCACTTTTTTCAACAACTCGGCAGAAAACCACCGCGACAGGTTATTTCCGATTCTGGCCGTCGCGTAAACATCCATATCTTCCCGCTGTGATAACTCCCTGAATAGTGTGTGTCCAAGCATCCCGGTACCACCGAGAATGAGTACTTTTCTTTGCATCGTCAATTCCTTTAATATTGTTTAGATATTATCCCATCAATACTGCAAAATGGACATCGCATAGCGATTATATGGATGCATCTTATGAAGCTCTCTCTAACAATATCCGGCTATAGAGGGCTATATATTGATGTATAACGTTTTCCCATAGATAATTTTCAGAGACATATCTTTTCAACTTTTCCCCCATTGTTTTGAGTTGAAGGAGATTATTGAGCAAAATCAAGAGGCCTTCCTGTATGCCATCCACAGAGGCGGGAACGACCATCCCGCCGCCAATACGAGCAACTTCGTCAAAACCACATTGATCTGTCAACAGCACTGGGGTTCCGTTAATACCCGCCTCAAGTGCGACTATTGACATGGCCTCCTGACGAGAAGGCACAACAAGAAGCGAGGCGGCTTTATAAGCCTGGAGCTTTTCCGTACCCCCTAAATATCCCAGAAAATGAACTTGTTCAGCAACCCCTGACTGATTTGCAGTAGTTTTGAGATTAGCCAATAATCCCTCATCCGGCCCCACAAAAACTAAATGGACATTCTTGATGCGGTCCTTAATATTGCAAAAAGCACTTAGAAGCAGATCAGGTCCTTTAATGGGATTCAATCGTCCAACAAACAAAATGAATGGAAAATCATTGAGGTGAAAAGTTTTTCGAAAGGACTTCTGCTCTCCTTCCCAGCTTACCTCATTGCTGATCCCGTTGGGTATGACCGATACCTGATAAGGAGAAATCCCATAATTACGAAAATGCTTAACTTCTTCAGTCGTAACCGCAATATGACCATTTGCCCGGCGAATGATGCGGTTGCCTATAAGGGTATTGTAAATTTTTTTTATCACCTTGGATCGCCCATACACTGGAAGTGAACCTGCAGGGCATATTACATAGGGCTTCTGAAGGCGGTACGCTGCTTGGTAAACTAAAGCATTTAAAATGGTCCAATGATTCATCAGGTGAATTATATCCGCCTCTGCCACAATCTTACTAATTGGTCCCCACATCTTCCGGGGAATGTAAAATCGCTTAAATAAAACCGGTAGTGCTACAATCTTTACGTTCTCCATGGAATTCTGACGCTCCGGCGTCAATCCCACATCCGTCGTTAGTACCGTACAATCCACACCTGCCCTAGTCAGATAAAGGCTCATTTGAAATGTTCGTTCGGCCGTTCCGCCACCTGTCAGTGGATCAATCGACATGTTTACATTTAAAATCTTCATAAAGGAGTACTTATCAACCATCATCCGATGGCTGAAGCTTGACGTTCTTTGTACCAGTTTGCAAATGACACCAGACCCGTCTCCAAAGATGCAACTTTCTTAAAACCGGCATTCAGCATTTTCCGGGAATGGTATATCCGGTTGGGATTGACGTTTGATTTTCCCTCTAATTTTAAAAGGGTTCTAAGAATCGGACTGGGTACTGGTAATCTGGGGATAGCATAATCCCTGCAGCCAAGATGACTCATCAGCAATCTCTCCACATCTCGGTAGTTGTTCATGGGGTCGTCATCAGAGATTATAAAGACATCTCCGTTCATCTTCCGATTCATGTCTGCTAAAAAAATCAGAGCCGATACTACATTTAAGACGAAAACGAGATTCATCCTGCGATGATTAAAAAGAGATGATCTCAGATAGTTGATAAACCGGTTGCCCTGGATCAAATCGTCCGCCATTTTCAGCAGATTTTTTCCACCCTTTCCGAAAACTGCTGTCGGTCGTAGTATGGCCAGCTCAAAATGATTGGCCGATAGAGCCACAAGCAAGGATTCTATCTTATATTTTATACTCTCGTAGCCTGGTGTTGGATGACACTGTGTCTCTTCTGTAATATCATCTTCAGAAACAGCACCCACAACCACAGCCGTGCTGCAATGTACCAGTTTTTTGATCTGAGCGCTGCGACAGGCAATGGCAAGATTGGTCATGACCGCAAGGTTGTCTTTTTCCGAAGCATTCCTCAAATTAACCAGATTGATGACTGTACATCCGGGTTTGAGAAATCCGGACAGACTTTCCGGTTTCAGCAGGTCACCTTCGAAGACGATTATGTTTTCCTTTTTCATCAGATTTTCAATGGTATTTGAATGAAAAAGGAGGCGAATATCCACATCCTGCCGATCAGACAGCTCCCCGAAAAGATGCCGTCCGATAAAACCTGTTGCCCCTGTGATGGCAATGCATTTACGATTAGGATTCATTTTTGCTATTTGTCGGCAACTTCACAAATAAAGTTGGGAACTTTCACCCCTATGGTTGAAAAGTTTATGTATCTGAAAGTCTGAATATATCTGTGCATATCTTCAAACAAGTGAAATGACAATCCTCCTCGCCACTTGCTCAATATGCTATGTAACACATCTTTCAACTCGTGCTTTTGAGAAGAAGTATAGGACCGTCTTCCGAAGAGCATTTTTAAGTAACTCCTCAATAACAGATAATCTATATCTCTCCGGGCAGTATGAAGCTTTAATAAAAGCCCTTCAAATAGTGCTTCGTTCTTCCGCAACCGATCACTGTCCAGATCCTGCGGGCCAAAAACAAAAAAGCGGTAAATATCTTCTGCTTGATCAAAAGACAGAGTATCGCCAGTCAAGGCCAGGGCAAGGTCACAAATAATCTGTGATGCTTCCTGGATGGATCGCCCTCTACCATGCGATGATCCAAAACTATCCTGATCTACAAGATAACCCGTCAGAACGTCTCTCAGATTCCAGAACCTGAAACCGTTTTGCAATGCCTGGGCCCAGAGACCATAGTCAGCGAGAATCCTGTAGGAATCATCATATCCGCCCAACTCAAGGATCCTGTCGCGACGCATCATCACGCTTACATGGACCACAGGAGAGGCAAAAAAAATCCTTTGCAAAATTGTTGACGGTCTGTTTGGCATAAAAACATTGCCACACAAGTTACCTGCCATATCGTATTGAAATGCCGCTGTTCCCAGGATATCAACATCTGAATGATTCTCAAGATATTGGAACTGTTTTTTTAAACGCTCCGGAGTAGAAATATCGCCTGCATCGGTCCGGGCTATGTATGTTCCACGGGCATTTTGGAGACCAATGTTAAGTGAAGCAGTCTGACCCATGTTCCGGGTATTGTTGATCAAAATAATTCTATCATCATGATATTCTGCGATAATGTTTTGTGTTTCATCCTCGCTTCCGTCGTTCACTATAATGAACTCGAAATCTTCAAATGATTGTGACAATGTCGAGGCGATGGTGGGCTTCAGAAAACGCTCGCCATTGTACACAGCCATAACAACCGATATTCTTTTATTTTTAGTAGTATGATTCATTGCAGCTCGATGCTACGATACTCTCGAGAGAATATTCGCCAACACCGTAACATCCCAGGGCAGAAAATAGCGTCTGCAATAATCGTAGGCAACTTTGAACTCCTTCGCTTGAGAGTTTCGATCATCATTAAGATCAACATTGATAATGCGCAGGAAATCTTCCGGAGATTCGATCGTGACTCGGAAAGTGTTGAGTTCATGCAACGGGTCGATGGATAGTTCATCCGCCAGTTTCAGATAGATAGGCCGCAGACCGGACAGCACAGCCTGCATGACAGCCGTTGTCCCCCGATAGAGGGCCCACCGGCATCGCTCCAGGTCTTGGTCGATGGGCATACGGGACATTTCGACATTGAAAGGGAGCTGCCGGAAATTTTGATTTTTCGCTGCCAAGGCTTCAAAGGACAGGATCGGATGCAGACGCCAAACGAAATGAATATTCGGCAGAGCTTGCGCACACACTATGGCGAAATTGAACAGGATGTCGCATTCACTGGCGATGCCCTCCGGAATGACCAGACATGTGGGCTTACATGCATGAATCCTTCTCTGCTTACGGCCTGCGTTTTTATCTTTTTCGTGATGGCCAACCAAACCACGATTGGAGCCTAGAACAGTTACCGGAATCCCGCGGAGCCCGGGCGACCTCGAAAGTTGTGCCTGTGTAATTTCTCCTGCCGTCAGGATATGATCGGGATTGTATTGTGGACTGAGGTTACGCCTGATGGCGTGCTGAAGCTTAAACAGCGCGGCATGTTGATAGCCGATACAACGCACATCCGTGAGTGATCTGCGTGCAGAAGCGAAAGCCACGCGCTCCCAGGCATGGCCTTCATAGGTGATCACGATTGCTTTCGGTTGCAGTATGGCTGTCAGTGCGCCGATCTGCGACGCCATTCGTAAAACTATAAGCGATCCGCCCGACAAGGCTTCTTCAGCTGCCCGGGCAAGAACGCGCCTTGCCAATCCTGGGTTCTCCTTTTTGGTCAGTTCTCTCAAACGGCGGAACTCCCTCTTGAGGCGCCGACGAAGAGTCACCTCTTCCAATAACCGAAGTGAATCCGAGATGATCACCCGCGGGACCGGACTCCCATTCCATCTGGCAGCTATTGGCTTGGCATCCTTGCCGGTATGGTTGATCAGGGCGATCACCGCAGAGTGCCCGCGGGCAACAAGTTCGTTGGCCAATCCGGCGAAATAAAAGTCTTCTGCATTACCCGCATGAGACTCGTTCAGAAGGTGGGAAACAAATAAAAAATCCACGCCTCTCGGGAGTTCCTTCGGCCCGAACCACGGCTGCCCATTCGCACGCAGCGTGCTCATAATCTGTTTAAACCACCCTGCCCTGTTGCGGAAAAACGACCACCACTTACGAACAATCGAACTGCCACCCTTGGAAGGTTCAAAAAGATCAATGTAAGTGCTCAGAAAAACCGGGTGCTCTCGAATGACATGCAACCATGGGATGGAAACTCGCTCAATCGTTGGATCCGGCGCCAGCAGCACTTGATCGCAGGCCTCGCAGAGCTTTCGATATTGTTCATCGTTCAAACCAAGGCCCACCACACACTATGAAAATCTTTTCCCATCACGATCAACTCAAAATCCTCTCCAGCAATGTCCGCTGTTCAGCATTATAGCGAATGTAATCCAGCACAATATCTGCTTCTTCAGGTTCATTTACCGAAGGCAGGCTCGGACTGACAGGAATAGACCGCAAGATGTAGCCGTTCTCAATTATGCGCATCTGTTCGATGAACTCAGCCCGTTCAATCGGCGATGAAGGAAGAGACGTGAGGTGCAGCAAGAAATCCTTGCGGTAAGCAATAATCCCAAGGATCTTCCTCACAAAAGATTTCTGCACATCGAAGGAACTGTAGCAAGGCGACCGACGAAAGCAGTAAATAATACGATTTGACCCCGAAAAAGTGCACTTCACAAAGGAATGACGATCAAGTTCTTCGACGTTATCAATGGGTCCAGTAGCGTTCCAAGCATCGCCCCCAGGTTCAGCAGCAATTGCCTGCGCAAATATATCCAAGTGGCGGGGCAACAAAAGGGGCTCATCACCTTGCAGTAGCATCACATGGGTACAGTCAATATCTTTCACCGCCTCGGCAACCCGGCTGGTGCCATTGGTGTGTGTATTAGCCGTCATGATGACTTTTCCGCCATATCCACGGATTACCTCGGCGATCTCCTCATCGCACGTCGCTACGTAGACTTCCGAGACAGCATTAGAGAGCAGCGCACGTCGCCGGACATGCTCGATCATGGGCAGACCATGAAAAGGGAACAGAATTTTGCGAGGGAACCTGACCGAGGCGAGATGCGCGGGAATAACGGCAACAATTTTAAGTGTCATAGGCTTCACTATTGCGGAAAGACACCGCAATCAACGTTGATGCATTGACCGGTAATCGCTGATGCTGCTTCTGATGCCAGAAACAAACACATCGCAGCTACTTCTGCGCCAGTTGGCAATCTCTTTAATGCGGCATTATCGACGGCGAATTTAGAAATGAACGCTTCAGGATCTCCTTTTGCCGGCCCATAGGGACTTTTCAAGGCATGTATCAGACCCTCGGTAGGAATAAGCACAGGGCACACGGCATTCACGCGAATTCCGCGCGGACCGACCTCTTTCGCCAGCGCCTGAGTCAGGCCATTCATCCCGAACTTGGAAGCGCAATAAGCCGAGTTGTTCGTGCTCCCGCGTTTTCCGGCAATGCTGGAAATATTGATGATGCTGCCACCTTTGGTCATCGCACTTACTGCGGCTTTGCAACCCCAAAAAGCGCCTTTCAGGTTTGTACCGATCATTTCATCAAAAAACTTCTCATCAATCTCACCAATTGGACGCCATTCAGAGAAACCGGCATTGTTAACATATACATCAAGTCGGCCAAATTGATCGAGTGCGCGTTTAGCGAGAGCTTGATGCGCCATTGCATCCTTCACATCTGTGTGAACAAAGGTTATCTTATTACCAAATCGATTCCCCAAACCAGACTCCTGACGCGCACCAACGATCACCGAATAGCCTGCATTGACAAAAGCTTCGGTGATGCTCAAGCCGATGCCGCGATTACCACCGGTAACAACAACAGTTCTTTGATTCATAATTCTATTCCTATAAATTGTAGTTCCTGAAGTCCATTCCGATAATCCCCGAAAGCCTCATATGGTCATACAGGAGAAGCCACCATCGACTTCGATCTCCGCACCGGTAACGAAACTGGACGCATCTGAAGCAAGCCACAACGTGGCGCCGATTAATTCGACAGGTTCACCATAGCGCCCCATCGGGGTATGCCCCAGAATAGCCGCCTCGCGCTCTGGGGTGATGAAGTTCTTGCGATTCCATTCAGTTGGGAAAAAACCGGGGCGTAATGCATTAACTCTGACCCCCTTTGTTGCCCACTCACGGCCCAAGTTCTGCGTAAGGTTCTTAATACCTGCCTTGGCAACCGAGTAGGCAAACGCTTTGGAAAGCGGGGGACCTGAAGAAGCCGATGAAATATTAATAATCGAACCCTTACCGCGCTCAACCATATAGCCCCCGAAGACCTGGCAACCGAGAAAGGTTCCCGTGATCTGAGAGTCAAGAACGGCATACCACTCCTCAAGGGAAAGTTCCAGAAAAGGGTTCGGATTGTTAATACCGGCGCCGTTCACGAGGATATCGACCTGTCCGAAGGCCGAAAGCACTCGCTCGAGCGCATTAACATGTTCCTGCTTTTTTACGACATCAATGGCGATAGAAATAACCTGATCAAAGCCTGTCGCCCTCAACTCATCTTCGACCGCCTTGGCTTTTTCCGGCCTCAGGTCCAGAACCGCAATCGCACAGCCCGCACGGGCGAATCCTCTGGCCATCTCACTGCAAAGTGAGCCACCGCCACCGATCACGGCCGCAACTTTGCCTTCCAGATTAAATAATTGATTTAGATAAGAGTTCATAAAAAATTCTTGAATCTCTAACGCAGTGATTTGATTAGACCCTGCATCTGTTCCGCCCACTTCCATAATACGAACAGATCGGATCCCAAAATGGCATAGGTATACCCGAGATCAAAAATGGCTTTTACGCTTTCTATTGTTGCATCCGCCACTTGCGTTCCACAGCTCTTGCCGCGACGTTCGCACGCGGCGATCACCTTGCGCGACGCCTCAATCACCAGCTGATGCGAGGTCTGACCCGGTACGCCGAGAGATCCGGAAATGTCGTAGGGCCCAATCATCACGCCATCGACCTCGTCAAAGGCCAATAGTTCTTCAATATTTTCTACCGCTTGAATTGACTCGACCTGAATGATGAAGGTTGAAGTCTCGTTCCAGTTCTGTATATAGCTGTCAAAGTCAAAGCCATAGGCCTGGGCACGGTTTACACCATAACTTCTGCGACCAACCGGCGGGTATTTCAAGTGGCCAATGAGAGTTTCGATCTCTTCGGCGGTGTTTACCATCTGAACTAGCAAACCGTCCGCCCCCGACTCCAATAAGGGTTTGATCCAATCATTCGACTGAGAGACCGGCCGCGGAAGGCAAGGCACCCCCTCGCTCTGGCTGGCTGCGATGATACGTTGGGCCTGCTCTAACGAGATGGTGGAGTGTTCCATGTCGATAGCGATGAAATCAAGGCCTGCACGGGCAAAGGTTTCCGTAATTGACGGGTGGGCGTAAGACACCCAGCCCGCAAACAGGCGCTCACGCCGCCGCAGCTTTTCTTTCAGTGCTGATCGTATTGGGAAAAAAGAGTTCATAGTTCCTGCCTTTCAAAAATCGATTATGCAAAGCGTTCTGTTCATAGCTGCCTTTTATGATGCCAACTTCACAAGCCGATGGCAAATTGGACCGTCATAAGGCCTGTAAAAGGGCAGTAATACCGAAGCATCTTTTCCTTGCGGTTGCTGCAATATTCGATTGCCGCCTGTCCCGGATAAATCATTCTTGCTCACTGAGCAATGCCTTAATGGCGGGGTGCAGGTGTAATAAACCCACCAGTTTACCGTCCTCATCCACTACGGGAAGATCCCATATCTGCTTATTGCCCATCAACTCAACCGCCTTCACCAACGTGGCTGTTGGCTGGATCGTAATGGGAGACTTTATTGAATGGACGAGCGCATCATCTATAAAAAAGGCTGAGAACGGCTTTTGCACCTTGAGCAGCTTGCGCCGGATATCGCCATCCGTGAGAATTCCCAACAGCTTGTCGTTGCTATCGACAATACAGGCGATTCCCAGCCTTGATCGCCCCATGGCATCGAGAGCCTCTTTCAGGATCTCTCGTTCGCCAATGACCGGGAACCGATCTGGTAGCAGCATGACCTGGCTGACTCGCATAGTCTCATTTTTCTTGATGGACATTGTCTTCTCCATATTTATCTAATAGTTCTAACCGCAATTCGTGCACGGCCCTTGCCTGACACAGAATATTTTCGAGATACTTGATATCCAGCACCGTGTTAGCATCGGACATTGCGTTGTCGGGATCGTCATGAACCTCCATGAACAAGGCATTGATGCCGCACGCAGCCGCAGCGCGAACCAGATGAGGAATAAATTCCCGTTGACCACCAGAAATGTTCCCCATGGATGTTGGTAACTGAATAGAATGCGTAGCGTCGAAACACACGGGGTAACCGGTCTCCGCCATGATGGGCAAGCATCGCATGTCGTTCACCAACATATTATAGCCTAAAAAGGTTCCCCTGTCAGCCAGAAGTATCTGGTGATTGCCGCTTGCCTCAATCTTTCGGACCGAATTTTTCATATTCCAGGGGCTCATAAACTGCCCTTTTTTCAGATGAATTGGTCGTTGGGTCTGTGCCGCTGCTCGGAGCATGGAAGTCTGACGACAAAGGTACGCAGGCACTTGCACCATATCACAGACTTCACCGGTTGCCGGCCCCCAAGAGGGATCTGAGAAATCGGACACAACCGGAACGCCGAATTCCTCACGCAAATCTGAAAGGATGCGCAAACCGTGGTCCAGCCCAAGTCCATGAAAGCTATCTGGGGAAGATCGACAATCTTTGTCGTAACAGGACTTGTAAATCCATGGAATATTCACGCGACGACAAATAGCATATATCATCTCCGCCATTTTGAACGCATGATCGCGGCTTTCGATTGCGCAGGGGCCGCCGATAAATACCAATGGCAATCGGTCACCAATCTTTACCTTGGCAACAGTGCCATAACCGACTTCGATCGTGATCTTCCGCATGTATTTCTTCCTATTTTATAGTGATTTTGAGTATCTGTAATCATCCTTTACGGGAATGATCATATTTCTTACAAGAAGATAATTCTGTTTGGTCAGTACATTTAACTTAATGCCAAGATACAAATAGCCAGTCAATGATATCAGTTTAACAACTACTCTCATCTCATAAGGGATATTAAAACTTCTCAGCAGAATCATGGCTAATGTAGAACCGAAAAATATTAGAAAAATTGAGGCTATCTTTCCATACTCCCATTTGATTTCATAATACTGCTGCGAAACAATGAATGAGACGGTGCCAGATATAAGTCCTGCTAAAAGAGTCCCCCATGCAGCCCCAACCGCACCCCATTTCATAATAAAAGGTATGTTTATTAGTATATTCAATCCAATGCTCACCGCAGTAAGGACTGAAGTAATATATGTTTTTTTTGCATATATAAGTTGAGGCTGTTTCCCGAAGAAATACGATCCATATAGCATAGATAAAATCATAACAATTTCGATAGCGCCATGGTACGATTTTGGTGTTAGGATACTTATGATTTCCTCGGCAAAAAGGGAAACCATAAGGCCCATTGAAATTGAAATGTACAGAAACGGTGTGAGATAACGCCCTACCGATTCGCCACCTTTTTCGCCCAGATCAAACATACGCTTGTATACTTGCGGGGAAAAAACATTTTGGATGGCCGTCATGTAACTGAACACAATATACCCCACTTTCTGCCCGATGTTGTATACGCCTACGCCACCCACTGTGTTCAAAAGGCCTATCATATATTTGTCAAACTGACTGCCGATTACTCCAAAAAAAATCCTTGGTGTTAGAGGCAAACTGAGTTTCAAGGAATCTTTCAATGCTTCCCCGTTGAAAGACACGGGAAGAAATCGGACAAATCGAAAAGAAAGAATGGAGAAAATTATGCAACTCGCCAAAAGTTGTCCCCATATTAGCCCAATGACGCCAATCCGTAAATACGCCACCATGAACAATGAGAATAAAACCCCAAGTAAACTCTCGTCGATCGTGTACCATACAAGAGCCTTCGCGTTTTCAGTATTCTTGAAATATGTCAGGTAGTAGATCTTCAACCCCACGATGCCGGTAGCGCAATAAGACCAGAACAATATATTTGCATGATCCGGAGAACCAATAATCCATCCTGAAAGCTGATATTTGAATAGATAGGTAAATAATCCGCAGATAATAAAGGCTATAATGACGAACAGCAGGGTTGAATATAACAATCCAGCAACATTTTTTGTTTCTTTATGCTCAAAAAAGTTCCTCTCGTATCCGATAGTCAGACCGAAATTCGCAACCCCGTTCATAAAAATGGCGTAAACTTGTGCCAGCGCCCATACGCCATAATCCGCCGGTGTCAGAATTCTTGTAAATATGGGCAGCGTCAAGATGGGAATCAGATTGCCGACGATCACAGGGAGAAGATAAATAAGGCTGTTTTTAATCTGTTTTTTTTTGCTAATCATTATGAAACGTGGAAAAGATCCCGAAATCTTTCAATAGCTTTACCATCTCGGAACGGATCCATCAGTGGGTAACCTTCAGGAATAGGATTACGGTAAGTTTTCCCCTCGCTTTTCATATGCATCAAAACGGTTTCTTTTAACTCATCATATCCATGAGTAACGATATTTTTAAATTCAGAATAGACATTATGACGGTAAAAACTTTGGGAATCATGCCAAATTGCAGGGTGATCAACGCTGAGCGCCTCAATAGTGGTGGAGGTAAACGGAAAGGATATACAAAGATCTGATTCCCCTATTAATAGTGATGTATTCGCATCTCTTGTGAGTACACGCAGACGAGGATTTTGAGACATATCGTTCAGTATTTCAAGTAGACGTGTACCCTTTATTGGATCGAGTTGAAGATGGAATTCCTGTCTTTTTTTTTCTTTTACGATAATAACAACATCTTCTAATTCATTTGCAAGGCGGATGATATCCTGTAGAAATGTGATCGCCTCATCATAAGATGTTATGCCTTTTACGGTATATGTTGATGTAAAAACGACGATTTTAAACTTATTATTTAATAGCTTTTTTTCAATTTTGAATTCTGATGGATAAATCGATGTATTTTTGTTCTCAATGTGCTGCGACCACAAACAACCAACAACTTCTATATTTTTAAAAGTGCCAGGATGCATTGAAAAATATTTACCAAGATCTTCATACCAGGTTATGAAATGGTCGTAATAAAGATAAGTCCAGAAGGGATGAAGATTCCATCGTCCATTATCTTCTCTGAAATTAAGGCTGAAATTGCTGGCATCGGTATAATACCACGTTTGTGCACCATGCTGATTCAAGGCGATGTTTCTGGATATATGGTAGTCTCCAAAATCTGCATGGGTAATAAAATGCTGAACCTTTGTTTTTGATAAAATATACTTCCAACGCAGATAATTAAACAGGTTAGCTGCCGCAGTCTCGACCTCTCTGTAACCAAAGGGAAGTTCTTTTAATGAGCACGCTAATAGATGCCTCCATTGTTTCCCATCGGAAAAAAACCGTCCGGGTGCTGGAAGTGGTATTACATCGGAACCAAGTTTATGCAAAGCTGTTAAATATTCTGGTTGCATGGGTACCAAAGGAAAATAGGCAACCTCTGATTTTTTGATTGTATGATTGTCTATCAGAAAATCCGGTCCCCTATTATTTCCTCTGAACTGCCGTTGCGGTGAAATAACTGCGATGCCATATTTGAATCCTCTACCAGACATTTTCGGCTGCCGGGATAAAATGAGGCTAGCGAAAAATTGACATACTATTTTGATGAAAATACTCGCACTTTTTTTGAATGCCGTGACAGAAGATCGCCTTCGTGAAATGGTAGAAAATTTTATATGGTTATCAGTTTGTATCGGTATCCCGCCAGTTTGAGTGATCATGTATTCAAGCGATTTGTATAAATTCACATCGATCGGTGCATGAACAATTAATTCTCCATCCCCTAAAACATGCCTAACTTTTTCAAAAGTTAGGTTTATAGAAAAAAATATGGCAAGTTGTTCACATAAACGTTTTTTGAATATGCGTTCCGCCTGTTCGGAATCTAATTGCTGTATAATAGCAGATATCAGATTTCTATGCTGCGACAAATAAAATGGATATACCTTCTCTACATGCTCAACCGCACGTTCGGCGGCCAATAAATATATCTCTCTAGAATATAGTGAATCGGCGCTAATAAGTTGAATACGTCCCTTTTCCAGCAAAGATTCAATGAACGGAACTAACGGAGGAGGGAAAAACATTATTTTTCCCTGGTGATGATACGCATAAAAGGGTTCGATTACATACACCGGAACGCCACGATTAACTTGTTCAAGGACAAATCGCCGGTCTTTGTTACTGGGCGCTTCCAGTATAAGTTTTGTTGTTATCCTCATTTAATACCTGAATCTCGTCATTTTACGATTTGGAAGGAGACCCCTCGATATAATGCAGTTTTTCAGGGTGGGTTCTAATGATCTCGCCCATGTGATCAAAAAAAGTGCTGGCTCGGCAAAAATGCACTTTGGTGCTTCCCACGTCCACGGCTTCTATGATTTTCCGGGCATATAGCTCCGACATGGCGGGGACAATGTATGTTTTCACCTTTAAGGTTCTTCTCACGTACATGGTGTAGGTTTTGATCTGCGCCTGATTGTTCTTATCAACATAGATTCCTGAGAAACCCTTGACCTTTCGGTAGTGCACCCCATTCCTGTATTCCACGTAATGATGATTCGAAAAGGTGCTATTCCACTCCAGACCGATGCTGATAATCAATCCGTTCATTTTATGAAACAGGGAGAAAACCGAATTCTCACCATACGCCTCGATGTCATCGCATTGTTCATACTCTTCGGCGTGTTTTCCAATGGCCGCAAAGGAATAGATAGGGTGCGGTGTCCGAACCGCCTCTTTCCTCAGCCGGGCGACCTCGGAAATGGCCCCCACATCTGACGGGGTTTCATTAATGTCAAAATAATGGTTCTCGGTCCACGACCTGAAATTAAAGGTCGGGAATAGTGCGTTTCCCTCCGGGCCGACAAGCTCCAGGAAGGCGTCGATGACCGTGTCCACTCCGCCTTCCACTCCGCCCAGGGACTTGTACGAACTGTACACCATTATGTGGTCACCACGACGAATCCCTGTTTTTGCCAACTGGCTTTGTAATTGTTGCTTTGTCAACATGGATTACTACCTCCTCCGTTTACTCTACAATTCTCAGTAAATCACAAGCTCTGAGTTCTTCAATGTAGGGAATCAGCTCCAGGGCGCATACGCCGAAGATTTCGCCCAGATCGATTAAATCGTTGTCCCCGTCGCAATACGCGATCAAGTTGCTGATCATCCTGTCCCGATCATGCATCCTTTTGTCTGCACCTAAACTGTTTCTCAGGTTTCTTTTCCCCAGATGAGGTTCGCAAAGTGTTGTTACCTGATACTTCCGGTTCTCTTCCAAGAGACGAATGCAGTCTTTGTGCAGGTCGAGCGAGCCCTGCAATCCTTCCGAAGACACTAGTTCCAGATTGTCAAGAGACGTGTGATATTCCGGATATTTTCCGTATTTGGTCCTTGGCATAGATACGACCGGTAGATCAATGCCCGGAGCACAGTACTGCCTTTCATCGCTGCCTCGGTCTAAATACGTATACGGAACGTAGGTTCTGATTTTCTTGTCTAAGATATGTTTGGCGACTTTGTCAGCGAGGGTACCGCCCTTGCGGGATGGCACATAAGAGTAGCTGCGGTTGTCGCCGACACAGGTTAACTGAAAACCGGCAATGGTATTTTTCTTCATCTCCACCAAATTCCTGCTCAGATAAGCCACGGCCCCGATTGTTTCAGTAACGAAAACAAAACGATAGGAATAGCGGTTCTTTCTCTGAAAAAGGAAATGATACAACCCTACGGCCAGCGCCGGGCCTGATAGTTCATTGTTCGCCATAGACGGGTGACAAACATACGTCGAAATCAGAACTTCACGTTCCTCGAGGCCGGGAATGCGCTTGTCGGCATAGGTCAAGCTGCCCGGAGCCAACGTGGAATCGATTTTGACACGGTAGTTGTCGTTTTTCAAACTTTCAAATTGAGAATGGGACATACAAAAGCCCCATCGCTCGGCATAGTATGAGGTTTTGTATGGAATGGCATCGGGCTGGTCCGGCAAAGAGTAAATGTGCGGGGTTAACTCTTCCAAACTGAAAACGCCGTCGACCGGTGTGCTATAGCTCGAAACATGAAGGTTATTGTTCTTGAAATCGATGATCCTTCTGCCGGAACTGTCTTCGATGAATGCCTCTCGGATGTTCCACTCGTTGGGGATTGTCCAATCAAAGCACTTTTCCCCCGTTGAAATCTCAGAGATATCGAGACCACCCATGTAGTCACCCAAGATGGCCAGTGTTTCCCTGACGCCGTCTCCCGTAATACTCCGGTGAATAGGAAACAGCTTCTCAATGAGCCTGTACATTTCCTGTCCCTCAAATTGGGACATATACCCTCCTCATAAACGTCGGCTGTTGCGGCATCTCAATGGAGCATGTTTCCCCCTTCTGATGCCATGGCTTTTCTTTTAGCATCTTGAGGGGTCGTCTTTGTAATCCCTTGTATGCGAGAGCCTTTGGAAAAAGCTTGAGATCGACAAAACGACCCGTTGTATTCTGATAGAGCGCAATTTTTGTTACACGTGAGGAGTTATTCAAAGGTTTCTCTTTGAGTTTATGCCTTACCATTCAGGAAGGATTCCGGCGATATTTACCAGACTTGAGGAGCTGATCATCTGATAAATTAAGCTGTAGCTTATCTCTAATCCTGCGTAGGTGTGCACTGACATAATCATGAAGTTGGTCATTCGGTATTTTGGTAAGGTTTACCCTAAGATCCTGGCGATCACCCATATCCATTAAGTAGGATTCTTCATCGCAGATAAACCCATTTTTTACGGCATATTCGTACATCGGAGTACCGGGTTGGGGCAGAAGAAAACCAGAACTCGGATAGATGTCATTCTGATAACATAATTCAAATGTTTCCCGAATCGTGTCTTCGGTTTCTTCCGGATAACCTATCACTAAGCTTGTCCAGCTTACAATTCCGGCTTTTTTCAGTGCCTTAGTCTGTTCGATAAAATCATTGGGATCCAATTTTTTATTCATACTTTTTAATATATTCCGATTGGCAGACTCCAATGCGTAGCCCAGCCCTATACATCCGGTTTTTTTCATTTTTTTCAGCAAATCAATATCTTTCATATTAAACAGATCCCCCCGGCAAGCAGCCGTCCAATAAAATTCAAGTCCGGATGCAAGAATCGTATCGACAAGGATTTCCGTCTGTTTGATCGATAACAAAGTCAGCTCATCCCAAAAATTGACGTAGTTGACTTGGTATCTTTTCTGTAGTTCAGAAATTTCTTGGATAATATTAGAGGCACTACGGTAGCGGTATTTATCATTTCTAAATACGTGATAACAAAATGTGCATTTAAAAGCACATCCGCGTGCGGTATTTACTGGAAAAGCCCTAATTTTTTGCAGTTCCATGGGATAAGGCTCTGACACGTATTTACAAGACATTTCCAGATATCTATGAACATCGAAAAGATCCCACTCAGGAAAAGGTATCGCGTCTATATCGGGAATGATTTTTCGGGCGGCGGACTTTTTGATTTCGTTTTTATCTTTGTAGTAAATTCCTTCAACTTCTTGTAATTTTCCACATTTATCAAGACAGTCCAGAACCTCGACTATTGTGATATCGCCTTCGCCGATAACTGCAATATCAACCACGGTGTTTTTTAACAGCGTTTGTGGAATCGAACTGGCTACAGAATTTCCGACAATCACCCATGCAACTGGATTTACCTTCTTTACGATCAGTGCAATTTCTTTTACAATTTTATATCCTGTCACGATGCATCCGAAACCAACAGCATCAAAATTAAGTTTACGAAGCTGTTCTTCCAATTCGACAAATCCGATACGGTTTGCGTCCATATCAAGAATGCTAAGTTCATGCGATGAACGATAAATGGCACTGGCGATATAACTCAACCCGACGGGATAGAGTATCTTTTCCACATCTGACCTTAAACAGATATTTATCAAAAGTATTTTCAAAATATTTCCTTTCTATTCATTATCTTACGAGAGCTTTGCATCATTTTAGTAAATTGACAGTTTTGTATTCGCTACTTCAAGAGAGATGAGTCGAATAGAGGATTAATTGCTGCAAAAAAGATTACCTCTTCAAAGCTGTCAATGTGGCGATATTTATTATTGATGCGATACTGTTCAACAAACCCTGCGTTTAAAAAACATGCTATGCTATCCACATTTTCTGCATAAACCCCTGCTTCCAAATAATGCAGTTTGACGTCTTCAAATAAATATTTTTTAATCAACCGTAGTCCATGACAAGCATAGCCCCTTTTCCATGCCCGCTTGGCGAAAAGACAAACACCTATGGATGCAGAAAAGTGGAAGAAATCAATATTATGAACCCTGAGCGTGCCAACAAAAGGATTTTCATCTTTTTTAACGAATATGCCAAACAGAATCGAAAGGGGATTATCCCCGTCCGCCTCCACATAGCGTGTGACACTTTCTTTCGTTTGGCGATGCTGACGCACTGCAACAAGATACCGATTCACATCGGGATCGTTCAGACCTGCGATATATTCATCACTAACATCCGTTACTTTCAAGGGTCGGACCAAGATATTATCCGCTTGAAGGAGAATCTCCTGTTTATTGATCATCTTCCAGCGGTCTCTTCCATGTCAAAATAGTAGTCCGATACAAAGCGTACAACCTTACCCGCTTTGAATTTCTTGATGTAATTATAGCTTCCCCCGAAAAGAATATTCAACCACCATACAGCATCGTCAAACCCAAAATGTTTACGGAAAGGCAGCGTACTTGAAAGCCTCGGGTTGATTTCAAAAGGAACAAAGAGGTTCTCGTTGAGACGCCGCGACTGAATATTGATGCAGCCGCGTAGACCTGTGGCCGAAGCGATTCTTTTGGAGAGTTCCTCCAGAAAGGGGCATTCAGAATAAACAGCTTCTGCTGAAAGTCCCCCGAAACCCAAACGGCGTTTAAAAGTAATGGAAGAAACATTGCGGCCGTCGGAAAACACCCCCGTTGTGTATTCTTCTTCAACACGGCCGAGGTATTCTTGAACGATGAGGAGCCCCTCGTCTTTTTTCTTCACATAAGCCAAATCATGCTCGTCTTCTACTATCCAGAGCCGCTTGCTTCCATAGCCTCTTCTTGGCTTAATGATAAGGGGAAATCCTATGGTTCCATCGTAGTTGCGAAGCGGCATTGTTCTCGGCACCTTAATCCCAAGCCTATTGAGAAAGTGTATCATTTTGAACTTGTCGAGGAAGTTATCAATAATAAGTTGGTTGTTGAGAAGAAGCTTGACTCCCAGCGATTCTATCTCTGCCCTTCGTTCGTTGAGTACTTCGATTTCAGGCTCCGAAATGGGGAGAAATGCGTCAACTTCCTCTGCACTAATTATATCTTTAAGAAAAGACATGTAATAATCCGGATCAGATGCGGCAGGCGCCTTATAAAAAGAATCAAGTATTGGGCTAACGGGACACCCATCCCTCATATCGCACCCGATGAGCCTTGAGGCTGATGCTCTGAGAGCGCGAACAGCGCCCCCGCCGATATCTCCACAGACAGCCGATATCAGGATAACAGGACGGGTCTTCATTTGCTCCTGCAGAGAACCTCCTTCAGATAGGGATTGGTTTCCATTGCCTCTTCAATCTGGCAATACAGGGGGGCCTTATCGTATCGAACTTCCCGGAATACGACATTACCGGACGGAAGGTCGAACACGGCATATGATGACCATCCTCCATGACGTGGTTGCCCCAAGGATCCCGGATTGATGATAATTTTTTCACCCAACTTTCTGTGCATGGGATAGTGGGTGTTTCCGAGGATAAAAACTGATGCGGTGTCGATCTCAAATTGATCCAATGGCGCATCCGGATAGACATAGCCGTCTGATGGCGCCCAAGGACTGCCGTGGCAAAGACAGATACTATAGTTATCCCATGTTATGGAATCGGGTAGATTTGATAACCAGTCAGCCAGTTCATGACAATCGGATTGAAGGAGTTTCTCCATGGAATTTCCATAACGGCTCCGATAATTCTGTCGAACATTCTCATCACCATTATAGATTTTGATGAACAACGAATCATGGTTTCCCCTGAGTGAAACGAGGTTTGGGATTGCCTGGAGGCGATAAAATATTGCCATTTGGTCATAGTAGTAGCCGCAAAGATCCCCTAAAAAAACGTTAATATCAGCATGCTCGGAGATAATACTTCCTACAGCGGCAGCGAAGGCAGGCCCATTTCCATGGATATCGGAAAAGACACAAATTCTCATTTATTGTCAGACGACTTTACGTAAAGGACAATGCTTCTACCTACACCACACATATATAGAGAAGCATACAATTCGGAAACCAATGTCGAATCATAATTACGAAGGATTCTCTCCATTGCTACTACCTTTTGAAATGACGCCTTGCCAATTGATCTATTATGTAAATAGTTATCACCCATAAGAAGAAACATCTCCATTGGGAAAGATGTTTCTCCGTGAATAATGCTAAATCCTGCTCTTTTCAAAAGATTTTCAATGCCCTTTCTATCAAAATAGTTCAAATGATCAGGAAGCGTAATCCAATATGGTTCGATGTTGTGTTCAGCAATATAGGCTAATTGAAACGGACTAAAATCATTGGGAACCTCGACAATTATGATGCCATCATTTTCCAAATTGCCCTTCAGTTTGATCAACAGATCAATTGGATCGGGAATATGTTCAAGTATGTAAGCGACGTTAATGACATCCCATTTCTCATTTTCAAATTGATGAAAGAATTCCCTGATAGATATTTGATGGACATCAATGCCTTTAGAGATGGCTACGTTTGCGGCTCTCTTGTTTAGCTCTGTTCCAACGCATTTCCATCCAGTCTTTATAAAATGCTCAAGTTGTTGGCCTTCCCAGCATCCAATATCGAGCACTTTTCCTGCTTTTTTAAATCTTTTAATGTTTTCAACCTTTTCATGCCAGAGAAAGCTCGGGGTACTCTCGGAATAAACGTTTTCATAAAAATTTTCCAATTCCTCCTCGGTATACATCGGCACCACATGATTATGGCCGCATTTGTCGCATGCAATTATTCTGCGTCCGTCCCGTTCCGATAGCAATTTACCATGACAACTATCGTTCATTCCGTTCTCCTTGTTTTTGATAATATTACGTGGTGCATCAAAAGGCGTCTGCCCATAGTCGGTCCGCTCATGGTTCACATTTTTTTGGTCTGTCGTCGTTCAGAATTTCCAGTACTCTTCTGAAAGCTAGCCAACCAGATCCCAAGATACGGGTGTCCCGCGCTCAATATATCGAGCTGCTTTACGCCCCAATATAATGTCTAAATACTTGGGATGCAGACCATATCCGGGACGTATTGACCTCACACTATCTTGTGTAAATCTCTCTCCAGCTTTCATATCGTTGACCACGAAAAGCGAGCGTCTATATACTCGCATTTTTTCCTCTTGTGCACTTGGCGTATAGGTTATTGTCCCCAATGCCTTTTCAACAATTCGGATTGATTTTACCATTTCTCCGAATTCATGAGGCTCAAGGGAAAACGCACTGTCCGGTCCTGGAATTGAACGGGATAAGGTAAAGTGCTTCTCAATAATACACGCACCTAAAGAAACAGCCGCTACCGGGACGGCTATTCCCAAGGTATGGTCAGACAATCCCACCGGACAGCCGAATGCTTCCGAAAGATGCGGTATCGTTCTAAGATTCATTTCCTCAGCCGGGGCAGGGTATGCGCTTGTGCATTTTAATATTGCGATTTCCGTACAACCAGATTCCCGCAATGTCATCACCGCTTCCTCAATTTCTGTAAGGTTTGCCATACCGGTTGACATGATCACCGGCTTTTTTGTCGAGCCGATTTTCTGGAGCAATGGGATGTCAACCAATTCAAATGATGCGACTTTATGTGCCGGCACATCCATTTTTTCAAGATAATCCACGGCGGTCGAATCAAAAGGTGTAGAAAAAAGATGTAGTCCAATACCCTCCGCAATTCGTTTTAATTCTGGTTGCCAATCCCATGGAGTAAAAGCTTCTCCGTATAACTCATAAAGATTGCGGCCTTCCCAAAGAGTGCCCTTACCAACAAGAAAATCAACTTTTTCACAATCAATAGTCATCGTATCCGGAGTATAAGTCTGCAGTTTAATAGCATCAGCACCCACTTCCTTCGCTGCATGAATTATTTTCACCGCTTGCTCGAACTCTCCACCGTGGTTAGCAGACATTTCAGCAATCACGTAAACAGGCTGTCCACATCCAATGCTTTTTTCCTTGATGGAAATTTCCTTCTTCATAAATTTTCCTCAATCGCTAACAGTTTCTTCAAATATTTTACATCATCTATAAAATCAGTTAATCCTTTTGATGAGTTTCTTGGTGTTTCAATTGTTAACAGCCCATTAACGGGAACGACACGAATAAATTGCAAAAGGTTCAGATTCCCTTTCCCTAAATTAAAGTGCTTATCTTGTTCAGATAGGCTATCGTTGTCCGACAAGTGAAATATTTTTGGATTAAACAACATTAATTCTTTAACAATGTCCATAACATCAACATCTAAAGATCGTGCAGCACAAGAAGCATGACCATAATCAAGAGCAATTCCGTTAATAATATGTTCATCAAAGATCTTCCTGAATTCTGCCGGTGACCAGCCAACGCATATCTCATTGTTAAGTCCTAACTTAGGCTTATTCTCAAGAACTATTCGTTTATCGCCAATACTTCTAACTTGTCGAATTGTTTCGTCGAAAGACCCCTTATTCCCTCCATGAGCAATGATTATATCCGAATTGAGAACATCGGCAAAAAGCCTTGTTTCATTATAAGATAACAGATTCGTTTCCCACTTTTCCATCTGAGCAAGATTCACACCTTGAAAAAAGTGTGGCGCATGAATTACATAGGGAACATCAAATTCTTTCCATGCGTTAATCGTTTTGTCATAGGAACCCGGGATAATATATAATTCAACAAAATTGAAAAATTTGTTTTTTGAAAGAATTGCCTCTGGTATTAAATCAGTATTAGTAGAATAAAGCTTAAGACCTACTTTGAACCGAAAATTCATAAAGTTTATCATTCTTTTTCAATGAGCCGGAACAAAAGCTCCGCTCGAGCAATATCCTCTGGAGTATCGATATCCACTACTTTATAGCCGGGCATCACATAGGAAAGGATTTTACCGGACAGAGGATTTTCAGCTATCAGCTGGGAAGTACTCCAGATTGTAAAAGGCCCACTCTCATAATATGTATCCGGAAGGTCCTGTGAGCGACAGTTAAGTTGCGAGGAAGATACCGCTGTCATAAATCCATCTTTGTCACGCCGGAAAGCCCATTCTATGGGAACAGGATAGCGGGTCATCACCAAGAGCGGATATTTAGATTTATGGTTGTGAAATAGCTCGAATGCAGCGTTAAGGTCTTTACTCTGTAAAAGAGGCGCTGCCGGCATAATGCAACAAACCTCGTTATATATCTCTCCTCGTTGTTGATATTCATCTACAACCCATCTCAGGACGGGGAGTAGTCCGGTGTAATCATCAGCAAGAGCAGGGTCTCGCATGAAATCAACCGGCAGACCGAGAGTCTCAACCGTCTGTCGGATTTCATCTGAATCTGTAGAAACGTGAATTTTATGAAACAGGCCCGATGCCTTCGCGGCACTGATAGGATATGAAATCATTGGTCTTCCGCAGAAAGGTATAATATTTTTCCCCGGAATTCGTTTACTGCCGCCTCGAGCAGGTATAACCGCAAGTCGCATATGTTCCTCTATAATTTGATTCGTGGGATTGTTTTTTGGGACTTCAATAGCAATACAGATTACGGACTAATGCCCCTGTAACAGGAGCACCCCCTTCACCACAAATGAGGATTCAATATCTGTTCACTCACGTTGGAGAAATTCATTCGGATCTTTTCACCTAAGTTTGCGGGAAAATCTTTGTGCCATGCCGCTAAATTCTCTGTGATCTGTTCTTTGGTCTCAACGCCAAAAACAACCTTGGCTGTGGGCATCTCAGACTTTATATAACCAAATGCGATTTCGTGCCGTGTTAAACCAAAATCTTTTGAAAGGCTTTCAAGCCTTTTAATAAAAGGGGCAGCAAATGTCATTTTTTCCGGAAGCGTACGGATATTCATCAGCAACAGACCCTGGAGAAAAATACTCCTTATGTAAATATCTTTTCTCTTTGCTTCTGCTATTTTGAAAACGCCTGCCCGTTCAAACCTCCTGTCAAGGATGTTGGTGGGCACCTGGACTATATCGATGCCCTCCGTGTTTATGGCTTCAATTGCTTTCTCCGGCGAATATACGGACACACCAATTTTCTGAACCATGCCTTTTACAACCAACCTTGTAAGAATTTCGGCCAGTCCCTTATGCCAGAGGGCAAGCATTTCCTCCCTGTGCAGCATGACACCATACAGTCGGGCAACGCCAATATTTTTCAGTGATTCAGCGATGGCATTTTCCAGTATAGCAGGATTAAGATGATCCAGGAGGGGATGGGGCTTTGTAATAACCTTTACTTTATCCGAAAGCTCCAACTGAAGGAGTGATTTCCCGAGAACTCGCTCGCTTTCTCCATAACCTTGGGCGGTATCAAACTCCTGGATCCCATTTTCCCACGCTACCCTGATTATTTCCGTGGCAAGTTCCTGGTCAGGCTGGCCAGTCCGATTGGCAATGCCATACATCATTCCAAGCTGGGCAGTCCCTAAAACCAATTTAGTAAAAGGCATGATTGTTAATTTGAAAGCAGGTTATGTTAGCCGTTTAAAGCCAATGCTGGCAGGTTTACCTTTTAACAGTTTCCCAACATCTCCCACCTGATTCACTTTTGATATTTCAGAAAATACGGAATCAACGGCTTGTAGATACTGCTTTACATGTTCTTCAGTATGGGCGTACATGGAATAGAAAAGGGTAGCTGCCAAAAATCCCCTTTCGAGCATGCGCTGCACGAATAAGGCCTTCATGGTAGGCGAGTTGTCATAATCGAAGGTAAAATGACTAAGCGGAGGAATGCCGCCAATACTGATATTCAATGCGTTCTTTTCCGCAAGACTGGCCCAGCCTTCCTGGATTTTCTTTCCTATGGACTCCAAATGCTTACCGGCGTTACAACTTCTGTGTTTCTTGATGGTGGCCAGAGCGGCAGTCGGTCCTATGCGTTCCGTCCACATCGTGCTACTGATAAAGGTGCTCTGTGCAATCTCCATGATGTGCCTTTTACCAATAACGGCTGCAATAGAATATCCGTTACCCAAGGCTTTGGAAAAAACGGCAATATCCGGCATCAGGTTAAACAGGAGATGCGCCCCACCCGTATTCAATCTGAATCCTGCTGATATTTCATCGACGACAAGAACTGCCCCTGTATCGTCAGCCAAGGCCCTGACACCCTCTAAAAAGCCCGGCAGGGGCTGCTCATTACGGATGGGCTCCATAACAATTGCGGCAAACTCATTCCGATGCTCTTGAATAATTGCCTGCAATTCCTCAAGATGATTGTAACGAAATGGCAGGGCTGTGCCTTCCAGACCCTTTGGAACGCCTCTGGGACTGAGACCCGGCAGAAGATGCTCACCCAAAGCGTTCTCCGTTCCCAGGTTTGCCGCCAGATACCAGTCATGCCAGCCGTGATAACCGCAAAAAGCGATTTTATCTTTGCCCGTATAGGCCCGTGCAATTCGAACCGCAATGGTCATGGATTCCCCCCCGGTCCTCGCATAACGAACCATGTCGGCCCAGGGATGAAGATCGCATAACAGTTCTGCCAGATCTACTTCTTCTGGACAATTGAGGGAACTGCTGATACCGGCATCGATTGCCGATCGTACTGCTGCGTCAACGTCAGGATCGGCATACCCCAACACATTGGCTCCAATCCCGGCAATGCTCATATCGATATAACGATTACCATCCAGATCCCAGATTTCAACACCTTTTGCCTTGCTGAAATAACCGGGCCATACGCCGGGGGCAAACATATCAGGCCTCTTTGACAGAAGCTGTGTCATCCCGGGAATAAGATTTTGCGCTTTGCGCTGGGTGTCCAGACTTTTTTGAATATTCATAACTATTTTCCTATCAAATTCTTTATTTCACCGATGACTCGCTCAACATGCCGATCAGTCAAGGACGGATGCAAGGGAATGGAAAGACATTTTGTATAATAATTTTCAGCAATGGGACAATCACCCCTGTTTGTGCCAAAATGCTTTCTATAAAAAGGTTGCAGATGCACCGGGATATAGTGCACCTGTGCCTGAATACCCTTTCCCTTTAATTTCGTCATGAAGGTCGCCCGGTCCATACCTATTTCCTCGAAATCGAAAAGAAGAACATACAGATGGAAATTGCTGTCGCAATCCTTAGTTTCAAAGGGAGTTTTCACATGTTTTAAATTTCTGAAGCCCCCGTTATAGGTTTTAACGATTTCACGCCGGCGTTTTTTGAACATTTCGAGCTTTTTAAGCTGGGAAAGACCCAGGGCACATTGAATATCAGTAATACGATAATTATAGCCAAGCGTGATTTGTTCGTAATACCAGGGATTCACCATTTTACTGCCACCTGCTTGGGGCGGTTGAAACGCCAAATCATGATTGAGAAATTCGCTTTGATCGTTTGTGATGCCGTGGGAGCGGAGTTTTCGCAGTTTGCAATACAATGTTTCATCATTAGTAAATACGACGCCTCCTTCTCCTGTAGTGATATGTTTGACAGGGTGAAAACTCGTAACTGTCATGTCTGAAAATGTACAGGACCCCACTTTGCTGCCTTTATACAAGGAACCGAGTGCATGCGAAGCATCTTCAATCAAATATATCTTGCGGTTATATCGTTTTTCTGCATCCCCTTTGGTTTGCTTAATGGCAACCATATCACAGCTCTGTCCCGCAAAATGAACCGGAATGATTACCCTGGTATTGTTGGTAATTTTTTTTTCGAGTTCGGAAGGAGAAAGATTATAGGTTAATGGATCAATATCGGCAAATACCGGTCTTGCGCCACAATACGCAGCGCAATTTGCAGAGGCAACAAATGTAATGGGTGATGTGATAACCTCATCACCCTGTTGAACTCCCGCAGCAAGACAAGCCATATGTAATGCAGAGGTTCCCGAATTGCAGGCAACCGCAAAACGCGCCCCCGTATAGCGGCACAGTTCTTCTTCGAATTCTGCAACTTTAGGTCCCTGGGTCAGGTTTGTTGATTTAAGAACTTCAACAACTGCTTGAATATCATCTTCATCAATAGATTGTTTCCCATAGTTTAAAAAGGGCTGGGCTTCTATGCCGGACAGCATTTGCTTTCCCATTTTCCTGGTGATCCCATCTTTAAAATCCTTGTAGAACGCTTCTACTGTGTCATGAATCCGAGGAAGGTTACAATTTAAAGCATTCGCCAGCTTGCTGACATTTAAGGAAAGATTTTTCCCTCTCTTTGCCTTAAACTTAAAATCATCAATAGAAATGGGGTGTATCAGTCTTTTATCGAGAGTAAAGCGCGTGGCGAGAAGCCGGGCAAATTCGTATTTTGAAATAGAATCGCTGCTTCCGCAATTATATATTCCTGCCAAATCCTGTTCAATTGCCTTATCCAATATTTTAGCCAGATCGAAGGTATAAATAGAGGAAAAATAAACGTCCTTGAAGCCATTTATTTGAGTTTTTTCAGTCAACTCATGAAGTATCCATTCGGCTATGCTAAACTTATCCTGGACATTCCAACCAAATATATTTGTTCTGAGAATGAGCGAATTGCTCCTCTTCAGCACTTCCGACTCACCCTGATATTTTGTCATACCATAGTAATTTTGAGGATTTACCTTGTCTGTTTCTAAATGATTGCCTTTGCTGCCGTCATAAACGGAATCTGAAGAGATGTATATGATTTTGGCGTTACAGATACTTACACTTTCCACAATATTTTTTGTGCCAAGAACGTTTACAAGATAAGACTCACCTTTGTTTCCCTCACAATAATCAATATCGGTCAGTGATGCACAATGGATGACAATGTCGGGGTTAAAATCGTTAATCGCATTTTTTATTGAGTTTTCTGATAAAATATCGACCGGGAGCGTTTGGGCATTGTCGATTTCAACCGGATGGGTATTATACAGGCCTAAAATTTCATGGCAGTCTTTAAAATAGTAAGCGAGGTTGCTTCCTAACATCCCGCTTACACCAGTAATTAATATTTTTTTTCTTATTGCGTTTTTCATGTAAAATTTACTGAGGCACGTCAACCATAGACCACCGGGATTTTTCGATGGAGTAATCATCTGCTATCGAATCAATCAAGTTCTTGAGATCATCCACAGTCATCCAGTCTGTATTATTGTTGGATGTGTAACTGAAACCATCATCGCATGCATGACCGCAAATATTTTCGTTATTTTTAATGAATTCTTCCTTCGCCTGCGGATTCGGTTGAATAATGTAACACTCGTTGAATTCCACCGTATTACGTGCATCATCTTCGCCAATGAGGATTTCATGAAGCTTTTCTCCGGGTCGAATACCAACGACTTCATGTTTGCAGTCCGCAGCAATTGCATTTGCAAGGTCTACAATTTTCATAGACGCTATCCGGGGAACAAATATTTCTCCACCCTTTGACAACTCAAGGGTTTTAATTACGAAATGGACTGCCTGATCCAAGGTGATCCAAAAGCGGGTCATGCGGGGATCTGTAATAGGTAAAACCCCTGTCTGAGCCCTTTCTTTAAAAAATGGAATAACAGAGCCGCGACTGCCAAGGACATTGCCATAGCGGACGACAGCAAACTGTGTGGTATCCTGATCGCGGTATGCATTAACGGCAACGAACAATTTGTCCGAACAAAGCTTTGTGGCGCCATACAAATTGATTGGGTTGCACGCTTTGTCTGTTGATAACGCGATCACCTTTTTTACTTTATTATGTTGGGCCGCATCTATGACATTCATAGCGCCAATGATGTTGGTTTTGATATATTCGCTTGGATTGTATTCGGCAGCAGGCACCTGTTTGAGTGCGGCGGCATGGATAACATAATCTACACCCTGAAATGCCTGCATCAATCTTTCTTTGTCTCTGACATCGCCAAGAATATATTTTATGGGATGCTTTGTGGGATTCCACCTTTGCCCCATTTCAAACTGCTTTAACTCATCGCGACTGAAAATGATGAGCTTATTTATGGCATAACTTTCAAGGATAATCTGGGTCATTTTCTTTCCCAATGATCCAGTACCGCCGGTAATTAAAATTGTTTTACCATTCAACATATCATTCCTCCAAATAACGGTATCTCACGCGATATTGAGATCTTAGAATTTCTCCGTATAGGGTCTAAGTTGTCATTCCCGCGCAGGCGGGAATGACAGAGATGGGGCATTTTTCAAAGGTCTCTATAGATACAGCTCCGCCCTCTGAGTTACATCAGGAGCAAAATTTTTCTTTAAGAATCGACTTTTTATAATTTTTACAAGGAGTTATATAATTTATCCGTGATTAATCACGGATTTCAGGCGTAATCCTAATATCGCTTACTTCCTGTCTCAGTTGTCTGATTTCTTCGTTGAGTTGCTCGTATTCCTTCATTTTTCTTCTCAGAAAGTTATAGGTAATCCTCGCCTTTTTCTCAAAGCCTCTGGGCGTTAAATAGTAGAGATAGGCTTTTTTATTGTTGGAATTTTTGAAATTATGAGCCTTGACAAAACCTTTTTGGATAAGGGCATTCATCAAGAAGTTGACCTTGCCGAGACTGATGCCTAACCGGGAAGATAATTCACGCTGGGTCATTTCAGGGTTTTTTGTTATTTCCCTGAGGACTTTAAGGACTTCTTCACTTTCCAGATTGTGTTTATTTGACAAAAGCATATTGAAATCCGATATGTTCACTCCATGAACGCAGGGTTGAGATTAATTTAATATAAAAGCATTGTCAAGAAAAAAGAGTTGGGGATAGCAAAAGATAATGGCTGAAAAGATCAAAGGTTATCCCTTTACATCAGAGGCAATACGCAAATGCCATAGGATGAGCCTGGAGTAGATAAAAAATTTATTACGGATTTCCCGATTCATACCCAGTGAGAAGATGTTCGCAATTGATGTCAGCAGCCAGTTGAAACATAACCGAAGCATTATCACAACGCAAACAAGTATATAATAAGGCTGGCTTTTCCACTTGTGGAAAAAATGGTAGCGGGAACGGTAAAATTCAATTCTTGATCGGATGTCTCTGCCGATGCTTTGTCCCTGTAAGTGATAAATGAATGCCGTCGGCACATGAAATATCTTCCAACCAGCAGACTTCATTCGATAAGCCCAGTCGGTTTCTTCAAAAAAGAAAAAGTAACGTTCGTCAAACATACCCACATCATCGATAGCCTTCTTACGAACCAGAAGGCAGGCGCCGATACCCGAATCGACTTCTATCGGTTTGTCATAGTTATAACGCTTGCTTGGGTAATACTTGGGGAATAAGTATTCAAGCAGTGGTGTGTTGGTCAGCAATGTAAGGATATTGGGAAAGCTGGCAACGGAGTTTTGTTTGCTCCCGTCGGCATTGAGGAGTTGGCTGCACGTCATGGCTGCATCGGGATGAGTTTCCATAAAAGTGAACAATTCTGCAACGGCATTATCTGTTAAGATTGTGTCTGAATTCAACAAAAGAGCATATTGTCCAGTCATGATATGCATCGCCTGGTTGTTCGCTGCTCCGAAGCCGCGGTTTTCAGTATTTTGTATCACTTTCACCTGCGGATGTTTTTCCTGCAGCATGGCAAAACTGCCATCTTGAGAGGCGTTGTCTACCACGATAACCTCATAGTCTATACTATGAATGGTTTTATAAATAGATTCGAGACAATTGTGAAGAAGGTCTCTGGTGTTCCAGTTAACGATGATGATTGAAATATCCATCCGGTCAAAAAAAATGCCATTGCGGATCAGGCGGGACAGCCCCAGTTAAAGAGATCGCCACGGCGCTGTGCACTTCGCGATGACAATATGTATGTTACTTTCATTAACCTCGATGTAACGCATATCGGTTGCTCACAATGACATCAGGTGTAAATGTTCAAAGGAATCGAGGATTCTGCCCCTGGCGTATCGAAATTCAGGCATGACGGATAACCTCCAGATTATGCCTGGCCATGTTAGACTGCCATTCCAGGCCAAAGATTGCGAAATCTTCCATTTGAAGCAGAGCTTCCAGTTTAAAGTATTTCAAGTCATCGATATTTTTAATGAAAACAGGAATGCCCAATACGATGGCATTGTAATAAAGTAGAGGTTTTCTGAAATCCCAATAGATGGGAATTACATTGACATCCCGACCGCTTCTTTCCGACAGAAGCAAAGAAATGTCCACAAGTCGCCGGTAAATGATGTCCTCATCGGAGTCGTCATCGAAGACGATTGCCACGTCAAGGTCGGAATCCTGGCGGGGAAATCCACGTGCAAATGAACCGTACAAAAACGCCGCCCTTACGCCGAAGCGTTCTGCCTCATTCTGAAAAAAATGCACCAGCGCTGGGATCATGTCTTTCATTATCTCTTTCTCTCTTACTCCACTTGGATTGAGGTAATTTAGAATCCCCCTTTCTTTTTTTTGGGTCATTTACAACCCATGAGAGGGCCTCGTTGGCCTATCCCTCCTGAGAACTATAAAAATTCTCCCTTTTTGTCGTTAGTACGGAAATGACTGAATAAATAACTTTTTTTACGAACTCATCATTAAATGAATGTCAAAAAATTTCTGAATCTCTTCGAAGTGCCCATCCAGCGTAAAAATGTGGCAACCATGTTCCTCGGCTATGACAGCAATATAACAGTCAGACAAATTGATGTTCTTGCCTTTCTTTTTCAAACTGAAAGACAGCTTACCTGCTTTGATCCAGGTATCTGCTCCTTGATCAACAATATGGAAGGCATCGATAAATTCTTCTATTACCGCAACTTCCCGTTCTGATTTAGCCCCCTGGATCAATTCAGCAATGACGATTTTCGGCACATACACTTCGTCCCCGGCAAGCATTTCGTCCACTTTATCGGCAATACCGGATGATTTATTTTTGAAATAATCAATCCAGATGGAAGTATCGACCAGGATTTTTCTACCGTTCATAGTGCCTTATTTCATCAGCCGTCAGATCAAAATCCAATTTGCCCCTCATAGACCTGATCCTCTCTATTTTTTTTCGTTTCAGGTATCCGCTGATAGCTATCTTCACAGCAGACGCCTTGCTCCTGGCTTTTGTTTCTCTGAGAAGTTCATCAAGAATATCTTTTTCAATGGTGACAGTGGATCTCATAAAAAAGCACCTTTTTGGAATAAGAGATTTGGTAAATTCCCAGCCGGGGTCAGCTTCTCGCAATGGCTTGAAATGCAACTCTTCAAAGTTCTCTTGATAGGTTTTTACACCAAAATTGTTCATATGTCAAATGCATTTTTGTACACTAATTATACGATACAAATCGTGCTAAATTGAAGCACAATTCATTGCTTTTTTTTGAATTGTTTGTTCATTTCTGCCAGCTTGGCGTATTTAAAAAATTTATTCACTGCATCGGTAATTGCCAGAGTAAGGCCCTGAGAACCATCGAGACAACCAAGTCTCAAAATGTAGTTTTGAAGAAATGTGAGTTTTGCCCGGAAGGCTGCGGACCACATTGTAGCTGTTTTCCCTTCTACGAAAGCTTCCTCGGCGCCGAGGGTTGAATACAGGTCGATTTTTTGGAGAATCTGGCTCAGGCGTCCTTCTGTCAGATGTTCTATAGGATAAACAAGCGCTTCCACGAGACCGTCGACTTCTACCGATTCGTGAACCTTTACCTGCGTCATACGGCCCATATTTTTTCGGAAAAGCCTCACGACCCTATCCGGCCACCACCCTGCATGTCTAATCCATCGCTCCTGAAAAAAGTTTTTCCGGGGAAAACTGAAACCATTAGCTGCTGTCAACGGACTTAAAACTAGCTTTTTTATTGCCAGAGCAGTATCCTTGGGAATACGTTCATCGGCGTCAAGAACAAGAACCCATGAATTTCTGCATTGATCAATGGCAAACTGTTTTTGGGGACCGAAACCTCGCCATGGTTCTATAAATACATCGCAACCGAAGTCGGATGCAATTGTAACGGTATCATCTATGCTACCAGAGTCCACCACCACAATCTGTTCTGCAAAATCGACACTTTTCAGGCAGTCGGATAAATTTCCTGCTTCGTTTTTTGTGATGACAGCCACTGATAATGATAACTTTTCCATATTCCTTTCAAATCACCCGCATTAATTAAACAGGAAAAATAAAACTCGGATATTTTGAGGATACTTCGTTACGGCATTTGTTTCCACTTTTCTGAATTACGAAGGATCTTCTCAATATTTCCTTCCATGTATAATGGCAAAGTAAAACAGAAAGTATAAAAGTTAAAAAGTCTAAAAATAATCAATATCCTGCTCATACGACAAATATATGTTTTTTTTGAATTGCTCGTATAGTTTCGGGTAATGGGAGATATTTTTATCTTTTAGCGGTTTGTAGATATCAATATAATTATTTAAGCCAGGCCATTTATCATCCCACATTCTTCTCATTTTTTGCGCCCAATCGTTTCCATAATGGGTGAAGCATTGCCTTCTTGATCTATTCTTCTCCGTAACCTTGTGATAATGCCAGACAAATGAATTCAGGCTCAGTGCCGTGCAGCCACCGGCAAGAAAACACCTCAGCGAAAAATCGTTGTTCTCATAGCATGCCTTCCACTGTTCATCAAAATAGCCGATTTCATCAAATATGGCTCTTCGCCAGAACATGACATTAAATTCAACACCGATATACCTGAGATAGCTTTTTTTCTCTTTATTGATTAGTTTTTCGAGCAAAGATATTTTCGTTTTTTTAAGATCCGTTAGATCGAGGTGATCAGCGCCGAATTCTTCTCTGGGCTGCCACATTTGGTAATCCACGTCACTCTTATCCGTAAACGGTGTGGCTTGATAAACCTCCGGAATTTGCACCTTGCTGAACAAATCCTCGTCCATTCCGGTAGTAATAAGAACGTCAGAGGTTATCAACCCCAAAACCGGAGATTTACAGGTCCTCACAAAAAGGTTTATCGCCCGGCTGATACCAATGTTACGGTTCAAAAGTATTGTAGAAAACCCGTACTGGTTCTGTTTATCGACAATCCATTTTCGATGGATTTCAGGTGAACCCTGATCTAAGAGAAAAACATCGCAGGACAAATTCCGACTTTTACGATTATAGAATGTATCGAGTACCGTACCGAGAATTCCCGTGGCTTTTTGTTCCCCGGCCGGATTATAATTCAAAATCAGATAGGCAATATCAGGAATCATTGGTGATGGTTACACAATTCTTTTTTAAATTTTTAATCACGAGCAACATTTCTCTATCGTGTTCGCTGCCGATCTATACCATAATGACAGTATCATTAAAATAGTGTAATTTAAAGGAGAGTGTGATAGTGAAACGCACTTAATTTGCATCCAATCTCTGAAGGCATTTAAAATTGTAACTGTATGAATGAGCTAACATTGAAAACTAAGTACAGCCGATTATTTGAATGCTTGAATTTGTGTATTCCCATATTGATGGGAATATTCATTTTTTGCAATCCTTTCCCACATACAACCGCTATCAAGAATTTATGTTTTTATTTTTCACTTTTAATTGCGCTGGTTTTAATTGTTTTTAAACGCAGTAACTTTATATTCAAAACACCTTTAACCTTGCCCTTGATGCTTTTTTTGTTATGGTCATTTCTAAGTATTTTCTGGTCGCTGAATATGGAAAATACTATCCATGACGTGCGGGGGCATTTGCTGAACCACATTATTCTATATTTTTTGTTAATCAACTCTTTTAATTCTAAAAAGCGGCTAACTTCGCTGGCATGGATTATTGTCATATCGGCTACTACTTTTTCAATTACCGGAATGTTCTATTATTATACAATAATGGATAATCCGATTGAGACGATAAGGTTCGGCCATTTATTGTTTGATTCGGTTAATGTGTCTACGGAACTTCCCGTAAATTTTATCGGAACATTAACCATTTTTGCCATTCTCATCTGTCTGAACTTTTTTTTTCAAGAGTCTCGTTTCGATCGTCGTGTTACTATCATTACTTGTACGATTCCATTACTTGTCGCTACGCTTTTGACTCAAAGCAAAGGATCTTTCGTATCTCTGGTGATTGCATCAACCATCCTATTGTTGCTAAAAGCAAAGAAGATCGCGTTATTCTTTTTAATTGCCATGGTGCTTATTGGTATTTTTACACCCTTAAAAACAGAATCCTTAAAACAACGATTGGCAATTAATTATGTCACCTATGAAGTAATCAAAGATCATCCTATATTAGGCATCGGTTTCGGTATGCAAACGTTTATTAATAATATTGATAAAGAATCATACATGAATAGAGTACCGGAAAAATATAGACCAGAAGAAATTTATACACCCCATAATTTGTTGTTAGATATTACCGTGCGGCTTGGCTTAATTGGTCTAATATTGTTTTTTTCCATAATCTTTGTCTTTGGAAAGATGTGTCGGGAAACCATTAGAAAAACAAGAGACGATGATATCAAAGAGTGGGGTAGATTTACGGTCATCTCGTTTGTAGCTTACTTCACAATCGGAATGGCGGAACCCGTATTTCTGTTTAGTGCATCGGCCACTGTGTTTTATATAATCCTTGCTATCATTACAATATTATGGCGTCTGAATCAGGAGGAGCGGGTTATTCATGACCAGCCTGACACTGCCAACAATACTAACAACTGAGCAATAGTGAAGCAAAAGGGGTTCGTTTCTCACATAAATGACACATAATATCTCTAAAATAGCCATCGTAATTCCCAAATACGGCCTTGTAGGCGGAGCAGAAAATTTCGTTTCAGAACTTACAAAATGTTTGAGCGTTAACCGCCAATACGATATTCATGTCTTCGCCAACAAATGGCTGACAAACTCAGATAATCTTACATTTCACAGGGTGCCTGTTATTACCTTTCCCAAATTTCTGACAACAATCAGTTTTGCCTGCTTCGCAAAAAACAAAATAGCAAAGATGGATTTTGATCTGATACATACCCATGAGAGGATATTTGAGGCCGATATGTATACGATGCATGGCACGCCTCACCGATTCTGGATCCATGGGGTCCGCAAGAAGCACATGAGTCTTCATGACCATGCTACAGAGTGGGTAGAAAAGATTTTAATAAAGAATGTGAGATGCAGGAGATTCCTCCCTGTATCACATTTGACGAAGGAAATATTTCTACAAGTCTACGATGTTGATTCGGAAAAAGTACAGGTAATTCACCCCGGCGTTGATGTGGAAAGATTTCGAAATTTCGATCGAGAACAATGCCGTCAGGAAATAAGAAACCTCTGGGGAATAGGTCCATGTGACGTTGTTATTCTTTTCGTTTCCATGAACTTTGACATCAAGGGCCTCGATACACTCATGGCAGTTGTGGCAAAATTGAAACAATGTGATCTTGCAACAAAAATCAAATTACTCATTGTGGGAAAAGGTGAAGAAAAGAAATACAGGCGGATGGCAAATAACCTGGGAATAAGCAACGATGTTATTTTCGCCGGCATCCATAAAGAAAAACTCGAACAAATCTATCTTGCCAGCGATGTGTTTTCCATTTTATCAAAATTCGACACATTCGGCATAACCGTCCTGGAAGCCATGGCTGCTTCCTTGCCCGTTGTTGTAAGTGGGAATGTTGGTGCAAAAGACCTCGTAATGCATGGTATCAATGGATTTATCATTGAAGAAAGGACCGATATAGATACAATCAGTGAAAAAATTGGTGTTTTATTGAACAAAGAGGTAAGAATACAAATGGGGGAAGCCGCCCGCGAGACGGCGCTGAATAATACATGGGAGAGTATCGCGAAAAAATACGAGAGCATTTATGATGAGTTACTGCAGCGAAATTCGTAAAAAACATGGATCTATCGATTATTATAGTGTCCTATAACACATCCGATCTGATTGGAACCTGCCTCGCATCGGTTATTGCATCTGATGACGTGATAAAAAAAGAGATTTTTATCGTCGACAATGCCTCTACGGATGGAAGTGCAGCTTTTATAAGGAACAATTTCCCCTCTGTGCTTCTCATTGAAAACACAGAGAACAGGGGATTCGCAGCCGCCAATAATCAGATACTTACACAGTGCAACGGACGTTACATCTTTTTCCTCAACCCGGATACGAGTGTAATGCCGGGAACCTTTAAAGAAGCGGTATCGTTCATGGATGCATGTCCGTACATCGGACTCGCCGGGACAAAAATAATCAATCCAGACGGCAGCCACCAAGACTCGGTTTCCTACAGATATCCCGGGGAAAAATACACGGCAGGTGAACTCTCAGGGCTCCCAGGGCAAATAGCCTGTGTCCTCGGCGCCGGTATGATAGCACACGCAAAGTTGATAAAAGATATGAGAGGTTTCGATGAGGATTTTTTCCTCTATGGCGAGGATGAGGATCTATGTCTGAGAATCAGGAAATCAGAGTACGAAATCGGTTATATAAATTCAGCCGTTGTTGTTCATTATGGCGGGCAGAGTGAGCGCCCGACAACGTCATCGGAAGTATGGAAAAAGAAAACAAATGCCGAGTTTCTATTTTATCAGAAGCATTATCTTCCCGAAACCATAGCGCGAATCAAAAGAGCTCATTTACTTAAGACACGGTGGAGAATAGCTGCCCTGAAACTGACAATTCCCTTCTGTAAAGATAAGGCAAATGTGAAAGAAAAATTAATTAAATATCAAGCTATTCAGGACGAAATCTGCAAAATAGAAAATAGTATTAAGCAAAAGAAATAACTCACAAAAAACAGTGATTTTTAAAAAAGGCATAGCAGACAATGGCGGCAAAGACGGACTACGTTAACAATTTGATTCAGAGCGGACAGTTCCGTTTTGAAAAGTTAGTGCTGAAGGAGATCGACAACACGCCGGTTCTGAAAATGAACACTCCTCAAATGGCAGATGAGGAAATCTGTCTTACCGGCAGGCGGAAACCGTTGATGCTATTAAAAAAGCAATGCCCTCACACATTACGGCACTTAAAAAGATGGCTGCATCGGGAACGCTTGCACCCCTGATTTTCCCGGGAAATAGTACTCGTAAAAAAAGGGGGGTGTTTAAGCTTTTCCTCAGCTCAAAAGAGGAGTCATCAGCCTCCACATTTCTTAAACTTCTCTTTCATAACGAAATCGAACTGACTGCAGATAATTATACACCCTTCTACGTGGTCTATGCCTACCTGACCTCCGAGGATTTCATCCGCCTCGTTGATCACAAAAAAGTCTGTATCCTTAACTCAGAATTCAACAGAGATTCCTGCAGCACCTGGTTTGACCGGTTTTCGAGCCACCCGGATCTTTCGTTCGTAGAAACTCCCGCTGAATACGTTGCTACACGCTGGGAGTTCATAAAAAAAGATATCCTGAAACAGATCCCGCCGGATACGGACATATGTATCGTTGGAGCAGGCATAGGAGCCCTCATGATATGTGTTGACGTAGCAGAGCGGTTTTCCATTCCCGCTATCGATGCAGGCCATGTCCTGAACATGATGAACGACAGGGTGAACAAGTCAAATGGAGCCAGACTCTATACAACCAGAAAAACAAAACCTTCAGGATGACATGCTTATCTAACTCCTGTGCAGCCATGAATGACCCTTTGAAAAAATACCGGAAACAATTTCGGATCTGGAAAAACGATCTCAGGCTGAAGCGGGAACAACGCTACTATTACACTCTATTCACTTCACACAATCTTACCATTCCCGACGAGAAAACCATCCGGCAGGCTATGAAAAACAGGTTCCCCCATATTCGCCGAAAAGACAAGGGGAGTTTGAAAATACTCGCCATCTATCACCATTACAACTGGGAAAATGAATCATTGAAACCATCTCTCGAAAAATTCGGGCAGGTCCGGCACTACGACTGGTTTGAACAATTCAACCACCAGAAAAAAAATTGGCAGAAAGCTGTAATGGCAGAAATGAATAGAGACCTCGTAAAACGGGCAGAACAGTGGATGAAACAGGACTCAACCGATGTTATCTTTACCTATCTTTCCGGGGAGCTGGTGACGCCGGAAACTGTTCGTACATTAAGGAACTTCGGCGTTCCCATGGTTAATCTTGCCCTGAACGACAAGGAACATTTTGTGGGTAAAATCAGACGAAGTCGGTCCATGGGCTCCAGGGATATCTGCCGTTATTTTGACATTTGCTGGACGAGCACGGAGGATGCCGTGAAAAAATATTGTGTGGAGGGAGCAATTCCCCTCCATTTTCCCGAAGGGGCAAACCCGGAAATCCATCGACCACATACTCTAGAAAAAACCATCGATGTGTCCTTCGTAGGCCAGTGCTATGGAAATCGATCTGAGATCATCAAAAGACTTGCCTCTCGCGGCATTCACGTCGAAGCCTACGGGTACGGCTGGCCGAATGGCCCCCTGTCTACGGAAGATATGGTACGCATGTACTCAAAAAGCCGGATTAGCTTAGGCTTCGGAGGTGTCATCGGCCTTAGCAACACTTATTGTCTTAAAGGGAGGGATTTTGAAATACCCATGAGCGGAGGGCTTTACCTTACCGAATACCATCCTGAGCTGGATAGATTTTATAACCTTGGCTCAGAGATTCTTACCTATAAAGATTTTGATGACCTGGTGGAAAAAATCCGTTTTCTTTTATCAAGTCGTGAAAAGGCTGATGAGATCAGAAGGAAGGGATTCGAACGCGCACGTCGTGAACATTCCTGGGAGATGCGCTTTGAGAAGATATTCCACCTTCTAGGATTAATCTAGTCATTGCGACTATATTGAAAGAAGCAATCATGAAACTGGACAGAAAACAGCTCAAAGAAGGCCTGATATCAGGTCTTCGTAAAGGTTTGGACGGTTTTATATGGATCATGAAGATCCTCCTCCCCGTTTCTTTTTTCACAGCCATTATTGCCTGGAGCGGTTTGCTAAACCGGGCTGATTTTCTCCTGCAGCCGGTAATGAGCCTTCTCAGTCTGCCGGCGATGGCTGCTTTACCTCTCCTTATCGGTATGCTCACAAATATCTATGGTGGGATTGCCGCAATGGCGGTGCTTCCTTTCTCAAGGGATCAGATGACTCTGATGGCCATTTTTCTTCTTATCGCCCATAATCTGATTCAGGAAGGCATTGTCCAGGCGAAATCAGGAATTCATCCCCTTAAAGCCACATTATTCCGTCTTGCCGCTGCCCTGTTTACGGTAATCGCAGTGGCGCCTTTTTTTGATATCACGACAACTGTATTGTCTGCTTCAGACTTCTCTTACGAGACACCCCGACCTTTTATTGAGGCATTTCATGAGTGGGGATTTACCACACTAATCCTCAGTATCAAGATATTTGCGATTATTATGTGTATCCTGACGTTATTAGAAATCCTGAAGACCTTTGACTTGATCAACCCTATGGTAAGATTGCTCAACCCGCTCTTGAAGATTATGGGCCTCGATCAAAAGATGGGATTCCTTTGGCTCACCGCTGTCATTTTCGGGGTGGCATACGGCGGGGCCGTGATTGTGGAAGAAGTCAAGGCAGGTCACCTGTCAAGAGAAGAACTGGAAGAACTGCATCTCTCCATCGGCATCAATCATGCGATGGTGGAAGACCCCAGCCTCTTTCTTTCGCTGGGTCTCAGTCCTTTCTGGCTCTGGATACCGCGATTGATCGTTGCTATCCTCGCAGAGCGGCTGCTTACTCTATGGCGGGCTTTTCGGAAAATGCGGCGTTGATTTCAGGGAAACATTTCGAACTATGATGATACTTGTGTATACATATCTTCATTTAAATTTCAGGGGCAAACTATGGGAGAAATAATTATTCAGATTGATGCATTTACAGATCGACCATTTAGGGGAAATCCTGCGGCTGTCTGTATCCTGTCCCGACATCGTGATGATACGTGGATGCAAAGTGTGGCACGGGAGATGAATCTTTCCGAGACAGCATTTCTGGAAAAAAGGGAGGATGGTTTTAATCTCCGCTGGTTCACACCGGCTGTCGAGGTGGAACTCTGCGGACACGCCACCCTCGCCAGTGCCCATGCCTTATGGGAAATCGGGTATCTCAATCCAAAAGAACAGGCACGCTTTTTTACCAAAAGCGGATTGCTGACGGCAGCACTCACGGATGACTGGATCGAAATGAATTTCCCCGTTGAACCCGAAACCTCAGCATCAGCGCCCCCGGATCTTTCCCGTGCTCTGGGAGTCGGATTTACCTATGTGGGGAAAAATCGCTTCGACTATTTGGTGGAAATCGATTCGGAAGAATCCATTCGCCGGATCAATCCCGATTTTTCGCTCCTTGCAACAATACCGATGCGGGGCGTCATCGTCACAAGCCCTTCCCGCTCCACGGAATACGATTTTGTCTCCCGGTTCTTTGCACCACAGGTTGGCGTCAATGAGGACCCCGTCACGGGTTCGGCACATTGTTGCCTTGGACCATACTGGGGGGCCCGGCTCGGCAAGCATGAGACGGTTGGCTACCAGGCCTCATCCAGAGGCGGTATCGTGAGGGTTCGCATGGATAAGGATCGTGTTTATCTCGGCGGACAGGCCGTCACTGTGTTACGGGGGGAGTTGTCGGATCACTGCTGAGGGAATTAAATTATTTCGGAAAACGCACAACAGAGGTTCTTCACCTCTTTTTTAGCGTCTTCATTTATTCACTTTTCCAGGTGGTGCCGGCAGGGGTGTCCTGGAGGATGATCTTTTTTTCCGCAAGGGCACGCCTGATCTCATCGGCTCTTTTCCAGTCCTTTGCCAGCCGGGCGGTTCGTCTTTCTTCAATCAGACGATCTATTTCATTCACATCCAATCCCTGTTTTCTGGCTTCCCTGTCCCTATCCTGCGTGAAATAATCGTCAGGGTCGTCGAAGAATAACCCTAAGACCCCACCTGTTGCCGTAATAACTCTTTTTGCCGTATAGAGGGCAAAGCATGTTTCGGCTGAGACGGGCAATTTCTCATCTGCCATGTAACCATTGACAAGTCTCACAATATCGAAGATATAGCCAATGGTTCTCGGCGTATTAAAATCATCGTCCATAGCATCTTTGAATTTATCCGGAAGTGATATAAGCCTGTCAACTATATCTCTGTCTTTTCCGGAAAGATTTTCAATGGTGATCCCGGAGAAACTCCCACAACCTGCCAATACTTCTTTGATAGCTTTCAAAGTTGCGTAGAACCGATCCATACCCATCCTTGCCTCGGCAAGGGACTCATCCGAAAAGTCAACAGGGCTCTTGTAATGGCTCTGAAGCATGAAGAGCCTCAACACTTCCGGGTGGTAATTTTGTAAAATATCCTTCACGGTAAAGAAGTTGCCGAGGGATTTCGACATCTTTTCGCTGCTGACTTTGACAAAACCATTATATATCCAGTAGTTGGCCAGGGGTTTCCCCGTTGCGCCTTCCGACTGCGCAATCTCGTTTTCATGATGCGGGAATATCAAGTCTTCTCCGCCGCCGTGGATGTCAAAAGTCTCCCCCAGAAAATGCTGACTCATAACCGAACACTCAATATGCCACCCCGGTCTCCCCCTGCCCCAGGGGCTTTCCCACCACGGTTCCCCTTCTTTGCTGCCCTTCCAGAGGGCAAAATCGAGGGGATTCCTTTTTTTCTCGCTCACATCCACCCGGGCGCCGGCCGACATATCTTCCAGGCTTCTGCCTGAAAGCTTCCCGTATCCCTTAAATTTTTCAACTGCGTAGTACACATCACCATCGACCTCATACGCCAGACCTTTATCAAAGAGAATCCTGATCAGGTTTATCATGCCATCGATGTGTTCTGTAGCCCTGGGGGCAAATGTAGGCCGGGCTATCCGGAGTGTGTCCATATCTTCGTCATGCTCTCTGATATACCTGTCGGATATCTCAGATATTGTTTTCCCATCCGAATTGGCCTTTATAATGATTTTATCATCCACATCGGTGAAATTTTTCACATACGTGACGTGATAACCCCGATACTTAAAATACCTCGTAATGATATCGAAAACCACAGCCGAACGTGCATGACCTACGTGACAGACATCATATGCAGTGATGCCGCATACATAGATGCTTACTCTTCCCTCAATGAGGGGTTCGAATGCTTCTTTCTTCTTCGTAAGTGTGTTGTATAATTTTATGGACATTACATCTTCCTGCAACAGGTATACGGAAATGAGAGATATGTTATTCCAAGAAATTTTACAAGGCTTATGCCCTCGGTTTACGGGAACAAAGACACCATATTCAGGCCTGTATCTTCATTAAGGCCACACATGAGATTCATATTCTGTATAGCCTGTCCGGACGCACCCTTAATAAGATTATCAATGGTGCTTATGATGATAACCCTATTTGTTCTTTTGTCAATGGTCAACCCGATATCACAGTAATTGGAACCCCGAACGGAAGAAATATTGGGTAAGGTACCCGCTCTGTATACCCTGACAAAGTTCTTACCCTCATAAAATGCCCGGTAAAGATCAATCAGCTCCGTTGTGGTCACTTCCTTCTGAAGCGTCGCATAGATTGTGCTGAGGATTCCCCTTTTCAGGGGCAGGAGGTGGGGTGTAAAGGAAATCCTGACATCATGGCCGGCAAGAAGACTGATCTCCTGTTCCATCTCCGGCGTGTGCCGGTGCTGACCAACCTTATAGGCCTTAAATCCTTCATCCACCTCACAAAAAAGGGTCCCGACCTGCGGTTCCCTCCCCGCACCACTGACACCTGATTTTGCGTCAACGATAATAGAGGTGTTTTCTATCCAATCAGCCCTCAACAACGGGGCAAGACCGAGAATTACACTGGTTGGATAACAACCCGGATTAGCAACCAATCTGGCGGTAACAACATCGTCCCTGTATAACTCCGGTATACCGTAAACCGACTCTTTAATAACATCCGGGGCAGTGTGCCTGCCATACCATTGTTCGTAGGCGGCAACATCACGCAGACGAAAATCTGCACTGAGATCGATTACTTTCTTCCCGGCCTTTAAAAAAACGGGCGCCACCTTCATTGAAACCCCATGAGGAAGGGCTAAAAAAACAATATCTGCAAGACCTGCAACATCATCCGGAGATGCGTCAATAAAGGCCAGATCAGTCAGGCCGATAAATACAGGGTAAATATCAGAAACTGAGACTCCAGCATATCTCCTCGAAGTCAGGGCCACAATCTCGGTTTGCGGATGTCTGAGCAGGAGTCTTAAAAGTTCCTGTCCCGTATACCCGCTCGCACCATATATACCTACTTTAAGCATACATTCTTCCTATGATATTTTTTATAAAAGTGAAGATGAATTCGGCAGGGGCGAATGTATAATGAAGAAAATTCCACCCCCCCATAATAGCTTTTTTATATTACATTGAGAGCATTGTAAAATGAAATTTGGCTCCATGGAGTGCGGAGTTGTTGATTTTGACGTTATAGTTGTCGAAAAGAAGATTGTGAGCACTTTCGAAGCTAAATATCAAGACCTCAGATTGTCCGGTTGATCTCCAAAAAAAAAAGGAGGCCAAGAAGCCTCCTCCCGTAATCCTATCTCTTTGAAAATTGGAAACGCTTTCTTGCTCCCGGCTGGCCGTACTTTTTTCTTTCCTTTATACGCGAATCTCTTGTTAAAAATCCAGCTTTTTTGAGCATCGATCGCCATTCAATATCATATTCTACGAGTGTTTTGGATATACCGTGTTTAATCGCTCCCGCCTGCCCGGCTATACCGCCTCCCGAAACATTAACAAAAAAATCAAACCTGTTCCTTGCACCCACAATATCAAGAGGTTGCATAATGAGCATTTTAAGGCTATCTCTTGTAAAGTAGTCATCAAAATTCCTTTTATTCACTATAAGGTTCCCGCTTCCTTCCTTCATATATACTCTGGCGATGGCGTACTTTCTTTTCCCTGTGGCATAAAAACGTTTTTCCATTATATTTTTCTCCCCGTCAAGATCCTCATATGAGAACTTTGTAAAATATTCAACATCACACTACTGATCAATGAAACAATAGAGCTTTATACCTTTATTATCTGCGGGCACTGGGCCTCGTGAGGATGATCATTACCTGCGTAAATCTTTAGTTTTTTCAGCATTTTTCTCCCTAATGAGTTTTTCGGCAGCATCCCTTTGACCGCATAGTTCAATACTTTCTCCGGATTGTCCTCCAACATCTTCCCTGCATAGGTCTTTTTCAATCCCCCAGGATAACCGGAATAATGATAATAGACCTTGTCTGACAGTTTTTTGCCGGTAAGGGAAACCTTCCCGGCGTTAACAACAATCACAAAATCCCCCGTATCCATATAGGGTGTATAAACGGGTTTATGCTTACCCCGCAGGCGTCTCGCAATCTCACTGGCAAGTCTGCCCAGAATTTGTCCTTCCGCATCAATGACATACCAGTTCCTGATAATGTCCTCTTTTCTTGCATTATATGTCTTCATAAAGTCACCCACGTCTAAAATGTAAAGAGAGAAGTTACGAAATTTCATACTATTTGTCAAGAAAAAACCTTTAGCAAATCATATAACTTTACCGTCCTCCAAGCTTACCAAGTCCATAAAGAGAAAAGCCCACCGTATATCTCTTATCATCCTCAGTTTCAGAATATTTTGCCTCAACGCTCCAGCACTGTTTGCTATAGTTGATGCCATATGTCCTCTCAAGGGTCTTCTTATCTAATTCATTCCTCCTGAGAATATGAATCAGGGAGAGGGATTTCGTTAGCACGGCTTTTAGCGTAAGGTTTATCTCTTCAAGAGACGACTGAGTATATCGATACGGGGAAAATAGCGTGGTTGAGCCGGAAGGGTTGAGTTCTTCATAAACAGACTTTGTATATCGATATCCCAGTGTGACCGAATCTCCTCTCCAGTCACTTATGTTCATATCATAATTGGTTTGTTTCCACTCGCCTGAACTCACATTGAATTTGTTACGAGCCAATAATGAAAAATATTGAAAAGGTTTGACATCAAGTTCAATATCGATATCACTAAACGGTTTTTTATCTCTTGGGGGTATAACATCTCCCCGTCTTACCTCTTTGAGATCATATGTTTGAGCCAGTTTGAAACGGAGAAATTCCTGGTAGCTCCCCCCGCCTCCCTTTTCCTTCCATTTCGCTACAAGTGTATTTGTCAACGCGTATGTTAAGGTGCTTTGTTCAGGTATTCTGGTCACATAGTCGGGAGCATCATCCTGATAGGTATAGGGAACGTAGGTGTACGTTAATTCCGGTTTGATACCATGTCGAATTTTTTCGATCCCCAGGCCACCTACATCAAATATTCTATGGATCTCAGTTGTAGCGGTTGCTCCGGCAGTGTACACTTCCCTATCGCCATGTTTATTATTATAGATTGTGTCAACACTGTCGTTCCGATCCCAGAATGTACCCTTTACTCCTATCTGCGGCGTCAACTGGAGATAGTCACTCATGCGTAACGGCATGGAGAGAACCGGTTGAAGATCGTAAAGATGTCCCTTTTGTCCTTCAGTTCTGTAGTAATAATCGTACGTTGTATCGAATTCAAAATTCAGGGGGGTACCAAAAACGGGACGTTTTATGCCCTTCAGGGTAATTTCGGGATACTTCTGTAACGTTGCGTCATTTGAGGCGCTTGCATAATCATCAGTATAGCGGACAAGCGCCGTTAAGTTATACAACTGCCAGTTTTTAACCAGACGGATTGTCGATTCAAGCGAACCGAGGGATTCATCTCCGACAAAGGGAACTTTTTTAAACCTCTGCGCTTCACTCGTTGAATAATTCTCAAGATAGTAATTATGCGAGGAAAAGTCTTTGAAGTACCAGCTGTCGGAAACTTTTCGGATATCGGTTCTGAGGAAAAATGAAGGGCTGAAAGTAGTCTCGTGATTCAGGTAGTACGACCATCTCTTATGGTCGGACTGCCAGCCTCTGCTTATATTTCCTGCTGTTTCGTTAACACGCCCGGCATCATTCATAAAGTCACCATAAAAGGTGCCAAAGGAGTTGTTACTGATGAAGTATCTGAATTCAACCCCTTCTTTAAATCCCCTCTTATCCATATACCGTTGATAAAATGTAGCATCAGAACTCTTGGAAATTGCCCAGTAATAGGGAAGCTCGATATCCCATCCCAACTTATTCTGGGAATAGGTAAGATACGGTAACAGGAAACCTGATTGGCGGGTTGTCTTTGCAGGAAACAATAAATAGGGGGTATAGAAAACGGGAAGGTTTTTTGCCAGAAACCTGCTGTGCTTAAAGGTGCCATAACCGTCAATGGTTATATCAAGTTCACTGCCCATCAATCGCCAGTCCGGGAAATTCCCGTCACATGTGGTCGCGGTGGCATCATCAATATGGTATGTATCCTCTCCTGTTTTCTCTATTTTTGACCCCGTCAGGTAAAAATGATTCTTGTCAAGAAACACCTTGCCTTCGTAAGCGACACCCGTCTTTGTTTCTATGTTAAATATCACCCTGTCTCCCTCGAGAGTATCATTTTCGCTTATTACCATTACATACCCTTCAGCAAGGGCCTCGTTTGATATCTTATTCAGGATTACGGATTCGGCCATCAGAAAACCACCCGAAAAGACTATGAGAACATTCCCTTTCGCGTGATAGGTGTCCTCATCCTTGTCATAGGTGATACTGTTTGCTTCAATTGTTACCGGTCCTTTTGAAATATCGGCCTTAGCAGCAATTGCGTTATGAGCGGAAATGAAATGGAAAAGGATAATCAGACCAATAAAGGACCACCGCCATTTTCCCCACAGCAAAATCATCGCATGCCTTCCCTGTCTTCTTGCTCCTTTTTTGAAAATCATTAAGAAGATGCCGTAGAAAATGTCCGTTTAATCTCACCAATAAGATAAAGGGAACCGGTTACACAGATAAGATCATCTCGATCGGCCACGGATAGCGCCCGCTTCAGAGCCTCATGTGAATTTTCCACAACCTCGGTTCGCTTCTGGTACGGATGTGCGACCGGCACGATTGCCTCTGGAGGCATCGCTCTTTCTGTATTCGGTCGTGTGATAATCAGTCGATCCGCAAGAGGAGCCAGTTTTTTTAACATGCTCCTGTAGTCCTTGTCGTTGAGAACACCGAAGATGAGAATTAACTTTTTGTAGGAAAATTCTTCCTTTAGTGCATTGGAAAGGGCAGATGCGCCGCCTTCATTATGGGCGCCATCTACAAGCACCATCGGGGCATACTGCATGATCTCCAACCGTCCCTCCCATTGTACGTCCCGTATTCCTGCAAAGACGGCATCGTCGTTCACTTCGAACCCCTTCATTGCTACAGACTCAATGACGCCAATAGCCAGAGCGGCATTTTCGATCTGATGTCTTCCTTTCAGAGGACAAACGAGGCGGTCATATTTTTTTCGTATTCCCCTGTAAGAAAAGAAACCATTACAGGACATGTCGATCTTTATTTCCCTTCCGAATCTGTATAACTTTGCTCCCCGTTTACTGCATATATCTTCCAATACCTTTAACACGCGCCTTTGTTTGGCCGCTGTTATACACACCCCGCCATCCTTAATAATGCCTCCTTTCTCCCAGGCAATGTTTTCCAGACGTTTGCCGAGATATTCCCGGTGGTCAAGAGAAATATTGGATATAACGGATGCGAGAGGTGTAACCACATTGGTTGCATCGAGTCTCCCCCCCATTCCCACCTCCAGAACGGCTAAATCAACCTTTTTCTGATAAAAATAGAGGAAGGCAATCGCAGTAAGAAATTCAAAGTAGGTTATATTTTCTGTAGCATGTTCCTTTACTTCTTCTATCCTCTCATTCATCTCCTTTGGGGTAATCATGTTACCATTCACTTTTATCCGCTCTCGAACATCGATCAGATGAGGAGATGTATAAAGACCAACACGAAAACCGCCACGGGAAAGGACTGATGCCACCATAGCCGCAATAGAACCCTTCCCATTGGTTCCACCGATTAAAATAGTCCCGTACGCATTCTGGGGATTATTGAGGCGATCAAGGAGTCGCGAGATAGGACCAAGACCAAGACGGATGTCTACACTTTTCAATCCATGGAGATGTTCAAGAGGATCTTGCATTTAATTTGCATATTGATTGCCTGTGGTCTTTTCACAGGAGTTAGATGCCAATGACCTCGCCGTCTTTAAGAATATGAATATTTCTGTCTTTTATCATAGCGATCTCACTTTGAATAGATTCACGATACTGGAGTTTCATGTGATAGAGATAAATATCGGGATGGGGAATATTCAGTTTTTTCAATTCTTCTTCCAGACCTGAAGGTGTCAGGTGACCCGTCATATCCGCAACATCTTGCATACTATTAGGAAGGGATGTCTCAATAAATACGGCCCTTAAGTTACTGATACTGTTAGCAACATCCCATACCTCCTCAGTGGGGCCAGTGTCTCCGATAATAATAACAGATCCTTCTTTAGATTCTATGGCATAACTAACTGTCTCAACGACGTGATGAACGAGGATGGCTGTCACATCGATATTATCGAACATGATCTTTTCCCGGGGATTAATAGTCTCAAATTTTAAAACCGGATTTTCAGGGCTCGGAAGCAAGGAAAAATCCGGCCAAATAATATTATTAAAAAGATACGTCTTGAGGGTATCAATAACGTTACGGGTACCCACAACAATGAGGGGACTATCTTTCTGCAGGTAACAAATATTATCAGCCAGAAACATAATATCCTTTACATGATCGAGGTGCGCATGGGTGACGAAGACATAATCAATATTAACTTGTTCTTCGATAGTGAGTAAAGATGTAATAACTCCGGCATCGACCAGAATCTTCCCATTCAATAAAAAGCTCGTCGTATTGCATCCGGGTGTCTGTGATCCATGGCAACCCAATACTCTGATTTGCATCTCTTTCCATCCTCTCAGTGATGTCATGGACGAAGAAGGGCGGAATTACCCTGGTAAGGAAGACATTTATTTAACCTTGCAGCCCTTCATCACGCCTAAGAAACAGGAATTGCATGCTTTGCTTTCTTCATCAGATAGCGGCGGAACGTTAGCATAGCTTTACTGTTCAGGCAATAACTTTATCAGCAGTGGAATCCACAGCTTGAAAAAAGCCCCACTGGCCTTCTAAGGTAATAGATTATTCCGGTACAACCTTAAATACTTCATCGCCCGGACGAACACGATCAGGAACCTTGAGACCGATAAAGTCACCTGCAACAGCTTTTTCAATCTGTTGATTGTTGGCCTCTATCGATTCAATCGCGCTTGTTAGATCCGTAGTATGACCGGTAATTTTAATTGTATCTCCTAACTTCAATTCTCCATCGGTAACTTTTATCGCCGCAACACACGGCTTTGCAAAAAATTTTACCACTTCGCCTATTTTTTTTTCTGCCATGACGAATCATCCTCCCCTCATTACTTAAATTATTGAGAAAGAACTACTAATAAGATATGATTATTAGGAAAATCGACAGTCCAGTATGAAGTATATTTTTTTTGATAAAAAAACAAGAGGGAAAAAAAGAAAAGCAGGGTTAAAGAAAAATCCCTGCTTCTTCAAGACATCAAAAATACTTTTGAAGTGTTATGTTACGTTTGCGAAAGATCCCTGCCTTTTTTTTGGTCCTGCCCTGCTTCTTGGATAAATTCAATTATAGACACGGGAGCATTATCACCTGCGCGATTACCCATCTTGACGATCCTCGTATAACCACCTGTCCAGTCTCGATAGCGTGCCGAAAGCTTATCAAAAAGTTTCCCCACGACCTCCCTGTCCCGAACAAAAGAAAGGGCCTGTCTCCGTGCATGAAGATCGCCTCTTTTGCCAAGGGTAATCATTTTTTCAGCAGCTTTTCTCAATTCCTTTGCCTTTGCATCAGTTGTCGTAATCTTCTCATATTTCAACAAGGAAGTGACCATGTTTCTTAACATAGCCTCTCTGTGACTTGAAGTTCTGCCCAGCTTTCTTCCTGATTTCCTGTGACGCATTTAAATATCTCCCTTCTCAGCCGACTAATGATCTTTTATTCTTTTACGCTGACGCTCCCGTTTTCTTTCTTCTCTTCTTTATTCCAGGGAGGAAAATCTAATTTCATGCCAAAACTGAGCCTCATCTCTGCAAGTATTTCCTTTATTTCGTTCAGAGACTTCCTGCCAAAATTTTTGGTCTTAAGCATTTCCGCCTCAGTTTTCTGAACAAGCTCTCCGATCAGGTTAATACCGGCATTTTTTAAGCAGTTAGCCGACCTTACTGATAGTTCCAGATCGTCAACATGTCTCAACAGGTTTTCATTAACACTTTCCTTTTCTTCTACCACCTCAAGCTGTTCTTCCTCATCAACCTCATCAAAGTTGATAAATATGTCCAATTGCCCCTTCAATATTTTCGCTGCAAAAGCAAGAGCATCTTCCGGAAGAACACTACCATCGGTCCATACTTCTATAACAAGGCGGTCATAATCGGCAATCTGCCCCACCCTCGCATAGGCAATCGTATAGTTTACTTTTTTAATCGGTGAAAAAGCTGCATCAATATTGATCGTTCCTTCAGGTTGATCTGCAGCTCTTTCCCTTCGAGCAGGCACATACCCCTTTCCCGTCTTCACAACAAGTTCTGCCTTAAATTTATTACCCCCGGAAAGGGTCGCAATATGGTGATCAGGGTTGAGAATCTCAACCGTTCCATCGGTAATAATATCCGCCGCAGTTACGATCCCCTCTTGTGAAGTGTCAATATAAACGACTCTCGGTCCTTCCTGATTGAGTTTTAAACGAACGCCTTTGAGGTTCAGTATAATATCGGTTACATCTTCTTTAACTCCTGGAACCGTTGAATATTCATGGAGGATACTATCAATTTTCATAGAGACAATAGCCGATCCCTGAATAGATGAAAGCAACACCCTTCTCAGGGCATTTCCGAGGGTAATACCGAATCCCCTCTCTAAAGGCTGACAGGTAAATTCGCCATAAAAGCGCGTATGGGTGCTTTCATCAATTTCAATTCGCTTCGGTCGTATTAAACTGCGCCAGCTCTTTTGCATATTTTAGTTCCTTACCATTCGGGTCTTTATTTAGATTATCATAGTGTTACTTAGAGTATAGTTCAACGACTAACTGCTCCTGAACGGGCATAACTAATTCTTCACGGGAAGGAAGAGCTTTTAACACGCCTATAAAATTGTCCTTATCAAATTCTAACCATTGTGGTATGCCCCGTCTGGCAACTATTTCCATTGCCTCCACTATCCGTTCCACCTTCCTGCTCTTCTCTCTTACCTGGATCGTACTCCCTACATTAACCAGATAGGATGGTACGTTTACCGGTTTTCCATTCACTAAAAAGTGCTCATGTCTTACCAGTTGCCTCGCCTCATTTCTTGAATTGGCAAAACCCATCCGGAAGACCATATTATCAAGACGTCTTTCTAAAAAAAGTAACAGATTGGTACCTGTTATCCCTCTCTGTCTGTCAGCCTTTTCAAAATAACCCCTGAATTGTCTTTCCAACAGGCCATACATCCTTTTAAGTTTCTGCTTTTCCCGTAATTGTACACCGTAATCGGAGTATTTCCTCCGAGACTGACCATGATCCCCCGGAGCATACCCTCTTCTTTCAAAGGCACATTTTTCACCGTAACACCTGTCCCCCTTGAGGAAAAGTTTTAAGCCCTCTCTTCGGCATAATCTGCACACGGATTCTTTATATCTTGCCAAAAAAAACCTCCCCTTATTTAATATTCAAAATTCTCAATCCTCATATCGAAACTTAAAATTCTTGGACATTTGGATTTGGATACTGTTTATGCTTTAGTTTCGTGTCGCTCTCTCTATACTCTTCTTCTCTTCGGAGGACGGCACCCATTATGGGGAATCGGTGTAACATCCCTTATAAGACTGATGCTTAGCCCGGCGACCTGAAGAGATCTTAATGCAGACTCCCGGCCTGAACCAGGCCCCTTTACATATACTTGAACCCGCCTCATCCCATTTTCCTTCGCCTTCTTCACTGCATCCTCGGCCGCCACCTGTGCCGCAAAAGGTGTGCTTTTTCTCGAACCTTTAAATCCCTGTGTCCCAGAAGAAGACCAGGCGACTACATTGCCACTGAGATCTGTGATTGTAATAATCGTATTATTAAAGGTAGATTGAATGTGTACAACTCCTTCAGGAATGTTCTTTTTTTCCTTTTTTTTTCCCGTTTTCCTTGCTTGTTTTGCCATTTCTCCTCCGGATCAGCACTCTTTATTTCTTCTTACCGGCAATTGACCGTCTCGGTCCTTTCCTCGTCCGCGCGTTCGTACTCGTTCTCTGACCTCTGACAGGAAGTCCTTTTCTGTGTCTTAATCCACGATAAGCACCGAGATCCATCAGTCGCTTCACTGCCATAGACACATCCCGCCTTAAATCACCTTCAACCTTAAGTTCCTTATCGATAATATTTCTTATGGAGGTTATTTCCGAATCGGCAATATTATCTGTTTTTTTATCGAAACTGACGCCGGCTTTTTCAAGGATATCTCGCGATTTACTCCTTCCAATTCCATATATGTACGTTAACGCAATTTCCATTCTTTTGTTTTTTGGTAAATCCACGCCTGCAATTCTTGCCACCTGATAACCTCCTGATAATAAAGCACTCTCGTCTTATTTACCCTTGTCGCTGTTTGTGTTTTGGATTCTCACAAATAACCCTCAACACGCCGCGCCTTTTGATAATTTTACATTTATCACAAATCTTTTTTACAGAAGACCGCACTTTCACGATTCTTACTCCTTAACAGGGTGCGTCAGCGAACCGTAACACACCAAACTATCTATTGTGAAGCGGCGCGTTATAGATATCGCTTAATGCACACTATTTTGCTGATTTATTTTGTCCGGTATATGATCCTGCCCCTCGTCAAATCATAGGGAGAAAGCTCAACGGTAACCTTGTCACCCGGCAATATCTTGATAAAATGCATCCGCATCTTCCCCGAAATATGGGCGAGCACTCGGTGTCCATTTTCAAGCTCAACTCGGAACATTGCATTTGGCAAAGTTTCAACAACTTTACCTTCAACCTCGATTGGTTCCTCTTTTGCCATAACAACCTATCTCAATTCATTACTAAACTTCTCAAACAATTAACGTGGAGCGTAAACAGCAAGCGCTACCACCATAACAGTTTTCTTGGCAAAGAGCTTTGCCTATCTCTACGGTAGCTTTACTTCCCGACTATCGTCTTTATCATTCTGTATGATTCGAGACATTTGAAAAAAACGTTTTTCTAAAATCCCGATTCATTATTACCCCTTTCAATGCGGCATGCTGAGGATATCCGGGCCGTCCTTGGTAATAGCAATAGAATGTTCAAAGTGGGCTGATAATTTTCCATCTTCTGTCACAACCGTCCAGCCGTTATCAGTAACTTTGACCTTGTACGTCCCTTCATTGACCATCGGCTCGATAGCCAAAACCATACCGGCCTTTAATTCTATTCCTCTCCCTCTTTTCCCGTAATTCGGTATTTGTGGCTCCTCATGAAGTTTTTTCCCAATCCCATGACCCACAAAATCTCTTACGACGGAAAATCCGGCCTCCTCGACGCAATTCTGAACAGCAACCGATATATCACCAAGGCGATTCCCGGCTTTCGCCTCCCTGATGCCATGGTAAAGTCCCTGTTCAGTAATGTGAATCAACCTTGCCGCCTCCTCAGAAATGTCACCTACAGGAACCGTTATAGCGGCATCACCATAGTATCCCTTATAATATGCCCCAAAATCAAGGCTCACAATATCCCCCTCAACTAAAACCCTGTTTGAAGGCAATCCATGAACGACTTCCGAATTAACTGATATGCACAGGGAATAAGGATAACCCATGTACCCCTTAAATGCCGGTACCGCCCCCCTCTTTCGCACAAGCTCTTCCGAACACCTGTCCAGTTCATCGGTGGATATGCCAGCTTTAACCTTTTCCTTCAGTATACTTAATATCTCAGCAACAATGTAGTTGCTCGCTCTCATTTTTTCAATTTCTTCTGGCAGTTTCAGGATAATCATACTACTCAATATAGTATTATTAACGCCTTTTTGCAATGCGACCCTTCTTCATAAACCCCTCATATTGTCTCGTCAACAAATGGGTTTCTATCTGACCTGCCGTGTCAAGAGCAACACCAACCACAATCAAGAGTGCTGTCCCGCCAAAATAAAAGGGTACATTAAAAGAACTTATCAGTATACTGGGAAGGACACAAACAGCCGATACGTATATAGCTCCACTAAAGGTCAGTTTTGATAAGACGTCATCAACATAGTCCGCTGTTTTTTTACCAGGCCTTATCCCGGGAACATATCCACCATATTTTTTCATGTTATCCGCAACATCCGTAGGATTAAAGACTACCGCCGTATAAAAATAACAGAAAAATACGATGAAGACGACATAGAGCGACTCGTAAATCATCTTTCCCGGAATCAAGGCATCCGAAACTACCTTCATCCATGGATGATCAATGAAGTTAGCGATCGTAGCCGGAAACATTATAATTGAGGACGCAAATATCGGAGGGATAACCCCTGCAGTATTGACCTTCAAGGGCAAATGAGTCGTCTGTCCACCGTACATCTTTCTTCCGACAACCCGTTTTGCATATTGTACAGGTATTCTCCTTTGACCACTCTCAACAAAAACAATTATTCCTACGACGGCAACCATCATGACAATAAGAATCACGATGAAAAAAATACCCATCTCACCTGCAGAAAGGAGTGTGAATGTCTGATAGATCGCTGCGGGTCCCCTGCACACGATACCGGCAAAGATTATCAGCGATATTCCATTACCTATACCTTTTTCCGTAATCTGTTCTCCCAGCCACATGATGAATGCTGTGCCTGCCGTTAATGTAATCACGGTCATCAGACGAAAGCTCCAGCCGGGTTCCATGACAATGGAAACCCCTGTAGGTCCGGCCATATTTTCCAGTCCAACGGAAATACCGAAACCCTGAATGAGACTTAAAACCACCGTCCCGTAACGCGTATACTGAGTTATTTTTCTTCTCCCCGCTTCACCTTCCTTGGAAAGTCTTTCGAGATGGGGAATAGCAATAGTCAGGAGCTGAAGAATAATGGAGGCGCTGATATAGGGCATGATACCGAGAGCAAAGACTGATAGATTGGAAAGAGCCCCGCCGGCAAACATATCAAAAAATCCCAGTAATGAGTTCTTCGCCTGTTCAAAATAAGCAGCCAAGGCTGCCGTATCGATACCGGGCGTGGGCACATGTGCACCTATCCGATAAACAGCTAAAAGGAGGAACGAATAAAGGATTCTCCTCTGAAGCTCCGGAATCTTCGCGATATTTTTTAAGCCATCGAGCAAATCAAATAACCTCTATGATCGAACCGCCGGCGTTCACTATCTTTTCTTTTGCTCCACGACTTATCATGTCAACCTTTATTGACAGAGGATAATCTATGTCTCCCTTGCCCAATACTTTGATAGTGTCCCCTTTTCTCTTTATCAGCCCAGAACTTATGAGGGAATCTTTATCAATGAGAGAACCCTCGGGGAATTTCTTCAACTGCTCTATATTGACGATAACAATCTCCCTACGGAAGGGATTGCGAAATCCTCTTTTTGGCAACCTTCTTGAAAGGGGCATCTGTCCCCCCTCAAATCCAGGTCTGACTCCTCCACCTGAACGGGCATTCTGACCTTTATGTCCCTTGCAGGATGTGCCTCCATGTCCAGATCCATCACCCCGGCCAACCCTTTTTTTCTTTTTCCTTGAACCCTCTGGCGGTTTTAATGTGCCTAAATTCATTCCTTGATCCCCTCAACCTCTTCCATGAACACCAGATGACTGACCTTACTAACCATGCCCCGAATTTCAGGTGTATCCTTGAGCAGAACGGTCCTGTTCAATTTTCCCAGCCCCATCCCGCGAAGTACCTGCCGTTGCTTCTGTGGCCTGCCTATATAACTTTTCACCAGCGTTATCTTAAGCTTTTTCTCCACGACTTACTCCTCACTATAGCACATGCTGAATTTGACGACTTCGCAAAAAAGTCCATTATTAGCGGTGGTTACGACTTTTTACGAGGCAATCAATTTTCAGAGCTACTTTTCCCTCTCATTGATGATATTTCCGCCGGGTCTTTCAATTGACACAAACCATCGATAGTAGCCTTGACCAGGTTATGTGGATTGTGCGAACCTAAACATTTTGTCAATATGTTATGGACTCCCGCAACTTCAAGAACCGCTCTTACAGCTCCTCCCGCAATGAGACCAGTTCCTTCGGAAGCAGGCTTTAGGAGAACTCTCCCTGCACCAAATTTCCCAATGACCTCATAGGGAACCGTTCTATTAGAAAGAGCAACCTTGATCATGCTCTTCTTGGCCTTTTCCATGCCCTTTCTAATCGCCTCCGGAACTTCATGGGCCTTTCCGAGACCGGCCCCCACAGATCCTTTTCCGTCGCCTACAACAACTATCGCACTGAACCTGAACCTTCGCCCGCCTTTAACAACTTTAGCAGTTCTGTTAATCGCTATTACTCTGTCAAGAAGTTCTAATTCTTCCATATCTTTATTCAACAACCGTTCCCTTCAAGTATTGAGCCTAAAAATCTAAAACTTTAACCCTGACTCCCTGGCTGCATGAGCAAGCGCTTCAACACGCCCGTGGTAGAGGTACCTTCCTCTGTCAAAGACAACGTGTTCGATACCTATGGCCTTCAATTTTTCCGAAACAAGCTTCCCAACTTCCTTCGCTGCATCAACTTTCTTTAATCCATCAAGGGTGCCCTTTATTTCTTTACTCAGAGTTGAGGCTTCAGCCAGTGTCCTCCCAACGTCATCTGCAATGGCCTGAACATATATATGTTGAGCACTTCTGAACAAAGAAAGACGCGGCCTCGTCTCCGTACCGTATATTTTCCCTCTTACCCTCTTTTTACGTTTAATCCTAATCTTTTCTATTTTCTTCGATGCCAATGCTTTACCCCTTATACGTTCAGTACTATGCCGTTCACCACGCTTTTAAATGATTTAAGCACCAACGGACTTACCTACTTTCCTTCTTACCTTTTCACCAGCATACCGTATCCCTTTTCCCTTGTAAGGTTCCGGTTTTTTCAAGTCCCTTATTTCGGCGGCAACTCTCCCCACAAGTTGCTTATCAATGCCGGTGACGACAACATTCACCTGTTTATCAACCTTTACATCTATTCCCTGAGGAATCTTGAATTCTACGGGACTGGAATATCCCAGAAGCAACTTGAGGATGTCGTCTATTCTCTCCGCGCGGTATCCAATACCGGACAGTTCAAGACTCTTCTGAAAGCCAACACTAACACCCATCACCATATTTGCCGTCAGTGTCCTCACAAGACCATGATACGCTTTTTCTTTTCTGCTCTCAGAAAGCGTCTTCACCTCTATAGCCCCATTATTAACCGTAACCTCGATGCCGTGGGGTATTTCCAAAGACAGATTCCCCTTGGGGCCCTGAACCTTAATGGTCGATTTGTCCTGACTTATACTCACCCCTTCAGGAATTGCAATGGGTTTCTTACCGATTCTTGACATTGAATAAATCTCCAGAGACTAAGTAACCACGTTCAATAATTTCTCTACCAAACATTGCAGAGAATTTCGCCACCCACCTTCGACTCACTCGCTTCTTTATCTGTCAATACTCCCTTCGATGTGGAAAGGATAGCGATACCATAACCATTTAATACCTTCGGGATCTTTTCACCTTTCACATAAACCCTTCTTCCAGGTTTACTGATCCTTTGAATACCGGTAAGGACTGACTTCTTCGCGTCAGCATATTTAAGGTATATCTTCAATACCTGATGTCCACGTGCATCTTTCTTTATATCATACCCGCTGATGTATCCCGATTTTTTCAAGACTTTGGCAATATTGAGACTAATCCGGGACAATAAGACATCCACACTTTTAAATCGTACCCTGTTGGCATTACGAATTCTTGTCAACATATCAGCAATAGGATCTGTCATCCCCATATATTACTCCTTATAAAAAATTACCAGCTCGACTTAATAACTCCGGGAAGTTCACCCCTTAGGGCGAGGGTTCTCAGACATATTCTACACATATCAAATTTTCTATAGTAAGCTCTCGGCCTCCCGCAAAGGGGACAACGGTTATAAACCCTCACTGAAAATTTTGGATTCCTTTTCGCTTTTGCAATCAGGGATTTCTTTGCCACACGTATTCCTCCAAATATTTTTCCGTTTTCCGTATCAATTTCTGAACGCTACACCCATGAGCTTCAGAAGTTGCCTCGCTTCATCGTCCGTCTTAGCCGATGTTGCGATTACAATATTCATTCCTCTTATCTTATCAATCTTGTCATAATCTATCTCAGGGAAGATGATCTGTTCCTTCAATCCAACAGCGAAATTCCCTCTCCCATCAAACGATTTCGGCGATATTCCCCTGAAATCACGGACCCTTGGAAAAGCAACGTTCACAAGTCTGTCAAAAAACTCATACATCCTGTCTCCCCGCAGAGTAACCCGACATCCTATAGACATTCCCTGCCGAAGCTTAAATGTGGCAATTGACTTTTTCGCCTTTGTTATCACAGGTTTCTGCCCGACGATCATGGAGAGATCTGCAACTGCACTATCAAGGGCTTTTATATTCTGAATCGCCTCACCAACGCCCATGTTTACCACAATTTTTTCAAGTTTCGGTACCTGCATGCGGTTTTTATAATTAAACTCCTTAATTAACGCGGGTACAACCTCTTTTATATAATAATCTCTCAGCCTAGCCATTTTTTCTTGACCTATGTATCCAATATCTCGTTGCATTTTTTACAAACTCGGGACTTTCCTCCATCTTCCAGGATTTTGTATCCCACCCTGACACCTGTATCGCACTTGTTGCAAAGGAACATTACATTAGAGATGTTGATCGGCCCTTCTTTCTCAACAATTCCCCCTTTCCCCTTCGCATCCGGCTTTTTATGCCTCTTAATGAAGTTCAGCTTCTCGACAACCACCTGGTCTTTATCGCTCACTATCTTCATAACCTTACCGGTTTTTCCCTTTTCTTTACCGGCTATAACTTTCACCATATCGCCTTTTTTCAGTCGTTTGCCCTGCATTTCCTATACCCCACTCTCTCCCGTTATAACACCTCGGGTGCAAGAGAAATGATCTTCATAAACTGTTTAGCCCGCAGCTCTCGAGCCACCGGACCAAAAATCCTCGTCCCGACAGGTTCCAGTTGATTAGTTATCAGGACAGCGGAATTATCGTCAAATTTCAGGTACGATCCGTCAGGTCTCCTTACTTCTTTTGCGGTACGTACGACAACCGCCTTCATAACATCCCCTTTTTTGACCTTCGAATTCGGAAGTGCCTCCTTGACAGACACGACAATTATATCACCAACGCTTGCATACCTTCTTTTCGACCCGCCAAGAACCTTAATGCATGCAACTCTCTTTGCACCTGAATTATCTGCCACATTTAAGATAGTCTGCATCTGAATCATGATATCACCCTGCCCCGTTCAGTAATCTTTCTCACTGACCAGAATATTTCCTGTTAGCTTTCAGCTTTTAATTATTTGGCCCTTTCGAGTATTGCACGCATTCGCCACCGCTTTTCCCTACTCAATGGCTTCGATTCGACGATGAGTACCTTATCACCAATATTACAGCTATTTTCCTCATCGTGGGCTTTATACCTGACATATCGTCTTATATACTTATGAAACTCGGAATGCTTGACCAGCCTCTGCGCACGGACAACAATTGTCTTGTCCATCTTATTGCTGACTACCACACCTTTAATAACTCTCTTATTACTGCGCTCCCTCATGTCTGTTGAACCTCCCTTTCCCTCAGTACCGTCTTTATACGCGCAATGTTCTTTCGCACAGAGCGCATCATGGCAGGAGATTCCAGCTGTCCAGACGTATGTTGCAGCCGAAGCTTGAAAAGTTCCTCAACAAGCTCTTTATTTTTCTGTACTAACTCATCGTTACCAATATCTTTTATCTCTTTAATCTTCACCCAACCATCTCCCTTGATAGAAACTTAGTCGCGATGGGAAGCTTATGAGAGGCCAGCCTGAAGGCCTCACGGGCAACTTCTTCCGAAACCCCTTCCATTTCATAGAGTACAACTCCCGGTTTAATAACTGCAACCCACGCTTCCGGTGCTCCCTTTCCCTTTCCCATACGGGTTTCAGCCGGTTTTTTGGTTATTGACTTATGAGGAAATATCCTTATCCAGATTTTCCCTCCCCGCTTTACATGTCGGGTCATGGCAACACGCGCAGCTTCAATTTGCCGGGCCGTGATCCAGCCGCACTCGGTGGCCTGAAGGCCATATTCACCAAAGGCTACAGAACTTCCTCTGGTGGCCTTGCCACTCATGCGACCCCTCTGTATCTTTCTGTACTTAACCCTCTTTGGCATCAACATAATTCAACAACCTCTTTACCTCTCCCGCACTCGATTCTTCTTACCTAAAAAAATTGCGAGACCTTTGAAAAACTCGCTAAAGAGGTTCTGAGAATATAATTAAGCCACAATGAATCCCTTTAGCGAAATTCTCAATGCGATGTGATCTTCAAACCTCTCACACCGATCGTTCTTTCTTTTTCTTGCCTGGCAATACTTCTCCGTGGAATATCCATACTTTTACACCAATAAGTCCATAGGCCGTACTCGCCTCTGCAAACCCCCAGTCAATATCGGCCCGCAGGGTGTGCAGGGGTACTCTTCCTTCTCTGTACCATTCCGACCTCGCCATCTCAGCCCCACCGAGCCTGCCGGCACAACCTACTCTGATTCCTTTGGCACCGAATTTAAGCGAAGAGGTTACACATTTTTTCATGGCCCTTCTGAAGGCAATACGTCGTTCAAGCTGAAGGGCAACATTCTCAGCAACAAGCTGTGCATCGACTTCCGGTTTGCGCACTTCAAGGATGTTGATAATAATCTCGCTTGTTGAAACCCCTTCAAGCTCTTTCTTCAACTTTTCAATTTCTGAGCCCTTCTTGCCTATAATAATTCCCGGACGAGCTGCATAGATGTTGACCTTAGCCTTGTTGGCAGCCCTTTCTATCTCTATCCTTGAAACACCCGCGTGATACAGTTTCTTTTTCAAATATTTTCTGATCTTTATATCCTCATGTACCAACTCAGCATAATTCCTCTCCGAAAACCACTGTGATCGCCACGTCTTTATACCGCCCACCCTGAAACCGATCGGGTTTACCTTCTGCCCCAACCTCTCACCTCCTCAAATTCTACTCTTCATCTAAAATAACGGTTATGTGACTCATTCTTTTTCTTATCGCTGCTGCTCTTCCCTGAGCCCTTGCCCTCCATCTCTTCAGCGAAGGCCCCTGATCCACATAAATCTCCTTAACATAAAGGATGCTCTCATCTATGTTAGGATTCTGCTTTGCGTTGGCAATGGCGGATTTCAAAACTTTATTGACAACACCCGCAGAATATTTTCTGGTAAATTGGAGTATCTTCTTCGCCTCTTCAATATTCTTCCCCCTGACTAAATCCACCACCAATCGCGCCTTCTGAGGAGAAACCCGAATATATTTGGCAATTGCTTTTGCTTCCATAACACTAAACTCCAGACCGCTGATCTCAGCTTAAGCTTATTATCTACGCACCTTTGTTTTCCGATCACCTGCATGGCTGAAAAAAGTTCTCGTTGGTGCAAACTCGCCGAGTTTATGTCCCACCATGTTTTCCGTGACAAAGATCGGAATAAACTTCTTCCCGTTATGCACTGCAAAGGTATGCCCTATCAATTCAGGAGTAACTGTTGAACGGCGAGACCAGGTCTTCAAAACACTTTTACTTCCCGATTCTTCAGCTTTCCTGACCTTTCCGAGAAGTTTCTCATTGATATATGCCCCCTTCTTAATTGAACGCGCCACCTTTTAACCCCTTCTCTTCACAATGTATTTATCAGACTTTTTATTTGTCCGCGTTTTATGCCCCTTTGTCGGAACACCCCACGGTGTGCAGGGATGCCTTCCTCCCGATGATTTGCCTTCCCCCCCGCCCATAGGATGGTCGACGGGATTCATAACCACGCCCCGCACCTTGGGACGCTTTCTCAACCACCTTGACCGTCCGGCTTTGCCAATACTTATATTCTCATGATCAATATTCCCTACCTGCCCGATGGTTGCCTTACACTGGAGCAAGATTTTTCTCACCTCTCCGGAAGGGAGTCTCACCTGGGCATACCCTTCCTCCTTGGCCATAAGTTGCCCATATGTCCCCGCAGATCGGATCAACTGGCCTCCACGGCCAACCTTGAGTTCCACGTTATGAATAAGAGAACCGAGTGGGATATTTTTCAGAGGAATCGTGTTTCCCGGTTTAATGTCCGCTTTTTCAGAACTTATGATAGTATCCCCTACCACGAGTTTTGAGGGGGCAATGATATACCTCTTCTCACCATCGAGATAATGCAGCAATGCAATTCTTGAGCTTCGATTGGGATCATATTCCACTGATGCTACTTTGGCAGGAATTTCCACTTTGTCACGCCTGAAATCAACTATCCTAAACCGCCTCTTATGACCACCACCAATGTGCCTGCTCGTCATCCTTCCATAGCAATTACGTCCCCCTGTTCCTTTCAGAGGAAGAAGCAAACTCTTTTCAGGCTCTGTTCGTGTAATTTCCTCGAAGTCTGAGCATGTCTGAAACCTTCTGCCCGGTGATGTGGGTTTATATTTCCTTATAGCCATCCGACCCTATCTCTCTTCCTTTTAGACACCTTCATGTATTTCAATACGACTGCCGGGGGCAAGGGTGACAACCGCCTTTTTCCATGAACGCTTCTCACCCAGAATCCTCCCAACCCTCTTTTTCTTTCCCGTCACATTCATGACATGAACATCCAAGACCTTTACTTTAAAGAGCTTTTCCAACGCTTTGGCAATCTCTATCTTGTTTGCCCTTCGATCCACTTCAAAGATATACTTATTGCTTTCGTCTTTTGCAATGGTACTCTTTTCAGTAATCAGCGCCCTTCTAATAATGTGATACATATCCATTATGATAATAACGCCCCTTCAATCATCTTCACAGATGGTTCAAAAAGAACCACGTGATCATAGTTCAGAAGGTCATACACATTAATTCCCTCTGATCGTATCAATTTGATTCCCTGTATATTTCTTGACGATTTCTCCAAAACAGGATTCGATTTATCCATAACAAGCAGGACTTTTTTCAAACCGAATCGATCAATAACCTCTTTGAATTTCTTTGTCTTGATCTCATCCATGGGGAAATCCTTCAAAATCAACATCCGCCCCTCTTTGACCTTCATACTGAGTGCCGACATTAAGGCCAGTTTCCTGACTTTCTTCGGAACTTTGTATGCATAACTCCGCGGTTGGGGTCCGAACACAACTCCGCCACCTCTCCACAGGGGGGATCTTATTGTGCCGACTCTTGCCCTTCCTGTACCTTTCTGGCGCCACGGTTTCCTACCGCCACCCCTGATTTCCTGTCTTCTTTTCGTTGATGCGGTTCCAAGCCTTCTTGCCGCCATCTGCATTCTCACGACATCATACAGGACCGCTTCATTGACCTCCACGTCAAAGACAGCATCACTCAATTCGATCTCCGACACCCTGTTATTTTCAATATCATATACCCCGGCAACCGGCATTTTATCCACTCCAGATCCTGTTTAACCATCCATTTTGATAGCTTGCCTGATGATGACAACACTATTTTTGCATCCCGGAATCGATCCCTTAACTAAAATCAGATTCCTCTCCGGCCTTATGCCCATAACCAACAAATTCTGTACCGTTTTTCTCACATCTCCCATATGTCCAGGAAGCTTTTTCCCCTTGAGGACTCTTGATGGTTCTGCACTTGCTCCAATGGAGCCAGGCGCCCTGTGAAACATCGATCCATGAGTTGCCCGGCCGCCGCTGAAGCCATGTCTCTTTATAACACCGGCGAACCCCTTTCCTTTCGTGGTTCCCACGACATCCACTTGGTCGCCAACCTGAAACATATTGACCTTCAATTCCTGCCCTAACTCATAACTCGCCGTTGCAGTTCTAAACTCTCTGAGAACGCGGAAAAATCCTTTATCCGCTTTTTTGCAATGGCCCTGTATGGGCTTTGTCACATTTTTCTGCCGACTACGGCCATAACCCAGTTGTATTGCATCATAGCCATCTGTCTTTTGTGTTTTTTTCTGAATAACAACGGATGGTTCCGCTTCGATGACCGTTACCGGAACAGATCCGCCGTCTTCTGCAAAAATTTGTGTCATGCCTAACTTTCTGCCGATCAGTAACTTCTTCATGTTCTTCCCACAGTATTTTTAAATAAATGACATTTATACCCATTACACGAGACAGTAAAACGACAGATGACTCGTTATTCTGGTGCCTTATGCATGTGATCTATAATTTTATCTCGACATCCACTCCGGAGGACAGGTCCAGTTTCATAAGAGCATCTACCGTCGATTGCGTCGGCTCAATGATATCGATGAGTCTTTTATGCGTCCTGATCTCAAACTGCTCTCTTGATTTTTTATCCACATGGGGCGACCGATTGACGCAATATTTGTTGATCTCGGTCGGCAGCGGTATTGGTCCAGCCACACGAGCACCGGTTCTTTTTGCCGTCTCAACAATATCCTCAACAGACCGGTCAAGGAGTTTGTAATCATATGCCTTGAGGCGGATTCTTATTTTTTGATCTTTCTTTTGATCTTTCATAGACTCTTTCTACTTATAATATGTTTTTATTCAATTATTTTACTAACCACACCGGCCCCAACAGTCCTTCCGCCTTCCCGGATGGCAAACCTGAGCTGCTCTTCCATGGCAATCGGGGTAATTAACACTACTTCCATCTCTACGTTGTCGCCGGGCATTACCATTTCCACACCCTCAGGCAGCGTACAAATTCCCGTAACGTCAGTGGTTCTGAAATAGAACTGGGGACGATAACCGTTAAAGAAGGGTGTATGCCTCCCACCCTCTTCTTTGGTAAGGATGTAAACAGCTGCTTTAAATTTTACATGGGGGGTTATTGATCCCGGTTTTGCTACAACCTGGCCTCTTTCAACCTCTTCACGCTTGGTACCCCTCAAGAGAACACCGACGTCGTCGCCTGCCCTGCCTTCGTCGAGGGTTTTGCGAAACATCTCAACCCCTGTGCACACTGTCTTAAACGTCGGTCTGAAACCAACTATTTCCACTTCATCTCCCGTTCTGATAATACCTCTTTCCATTCTGCCGGTCACCACCGTGCCCCGACCTGCTATGGAAAATACATCTCCAATGGGCACAAGGAACGGTTTATCCAGATCACGAGCAGGCTCGGGGATATACGAATCGACGGCATCCATTAACTCCCAAATAGACTTGACATCGGGATCATCCGGATTCTCGGCCTCCAGAGCCTTTAAGGATGACCCTCTTATGATGGGGATTTCGTCACCGGGAAATTCATACTGGGTCAGCAATTCTCTTAATTCCAGTTCCACCAGATCAAGGAGTTCCGGGTCGTCCACAAGATCAATCTTGTTCAAATAGACCACAATATAGGGAACCCGAACCTGTCTTGCGAGAAGTATGTGCTCTCTTGTCTGGGGCATGGGACCGTCTGATGCAGCCACAACGAGAATAGTTCCATCCATGTGAGCAGCCCCGGAGATCATGTTTTTGATATAGTCCGCGTGACCCGGACAATCAACATGGGCATAATGTCTTTTTTCTGTTTCATACTCTACGTGGGCAACATTGATGGTAACTCCTCGTTCCCTTTCTTCCGGTGCATTGTCTATAGAATCAAAAGGTCTGAACTCGGCGAATCCCTTTTTACTCAAGTGTTTCGTAATTGCAGCCGTCAGAGTGGTTTTGCCATGATCGACGTGCCCAATGGTCCCGATATTCACATGTGGTTTCTTCCTTTCAAACTTCTTCTTCGCCATCTCCATTACCTCCTTTTTAAATACTTCGTTTGTTCACTATACTTATGATCCCTCATCGAATGACTTTATTCTGTCAATAACCAGCTTTGCCTGACTTTCGGATACGGCAAGGTAATTCAGAAAACGCATGGTAAAAGTCGCCCTTCCCTGTGTTTTTGATCTGAGATCAGTGGCATAACCGAACATCTCAGCCAGAGGAACCTCAGCATTAATGGCTTCTAAAGAAGGTCTTGACTCAATGCTGACAATCTTTCCCCGCCTTGACGTAAGATTACCAATAACATCACCCATGTACTCTTTGGGAACCACCACCTCAACAGACATTATTGGCTCCAGAAGGATCGGGTGCGCGCGTTTTACCCCACTTTTAAATCCCATGGAGGCCGCTATTTTAAACGCCATATCCGAAGAATCAACATCATGATAAGAACCATCTACAACACTTACAATCACATCAACCATGGGAAAGCCTGCCAGAACACCCTCTTCCATCGCCTCGACAATACCTTTTCCCACCGCCGAAATATATTCACCGGGGATTACCCCCCCAATAATTCTATTCCTGAATTCAAAACCACTTCCAGGTTCGTTGGGTTCAATCTCCAGCCAAACATGGCCATACTGCCCCCTGCCCCCGGACTGCTTAACGAATTTGCCTTCTGACCTGACACTTTTTCTGATTGTCTCTTTATATGCCACCTGCGGATTACCGATATTGGCGCCCAATCCAAACTCTCGTGAAAGTCGATCGACAATAATCTCAAGATGTAATTCCCCCATCCCCGATATCAGGGTTTGACCTGTCTCTTTATCGACCTTAATCCTGAAAGAAGGATCCTCACGGGCAATTTTCCCCAGCGCTACACCCAGTTTTTCCTCATCTGCTTTCGTTTTTGGTTCTATGGCTATAGCGATAACCGGATCCGGAAACACCAGGGTCTCGAGCGTAAGGGAATGGCTCATATCACAAAGGGTGTCCCCCGTTGTCGTCAGATTCAATCCCACAGCCGCAGCAATATCACCGGTGCGGACCTCTTTAATATCTTCTCTTTTATTGGCATGCATCTTAAGTATGCGTCCCATTCGCTCTCTTTTTTTCTTGGACGCATTGTATACATAAGACCCTGCCTTCATGACACCTGAGTAAATCCTGAAGTAGGTCAACTGTCCTACATAGGGATCTGTCATAATCTTAAAGGCCAAAGCTGAAAACGGGGCTTCATCGCTGGCAGCCCTTTCAATATCCTCCCCTCCTGTACCCTTACCAACCACCGGAGGCATATCCAAGGGGGAGGGAAGATAAGCGATAACCGCATCTAAAAGAGGTTGAACACCCTTGTTTTTGAAGGCAGAACCACACAACACCGGAGTCGCTTTCAAGGACAATGTGACTTTTCTTATGACACTCATGACTTCTTCAGGTAAAAGATCTTCTTCATTTAAATATTTTCTCATCAGGCCCTCATCATAATCGGCGAGAAACTCGATGAGTTTTTCTCTTTCCTCGCGGGATACATCAATGAGTTCAGGAGGAATTTCACCAACGGTAAATTCGGCACCTAAAGAACGGTCATCATAGGTAACGGCTTCCATGCGGACAAGGTCTATAATCCCCCGAAAGCTATCTTCGGCTCCAATGGGAATCTGAATCGGAATTGGATGCGCACCCAACCGATCCTTGATAGAAGCAACGACCTTCCCGAAATCGGCCCCCACCCTATCCATTTTATTGACTAAGATAATCCGCGGAACACGGTACCTGTCCGCCTGACGCCACACTGCTTCGGACTGGGGTTCTACCCCACCGACGGCACAGAACAGGGCAACAGCACCATCTAAAACTCTCAAAGATCTTTCAACTTCAATTGTAAAGTCCACATGACCGGGCGTGTCTATGATGTTTATGCGATGATTTCTCCATGTACATGTGGTAGCCGCTGAGGTAATGGTAATTCCCATCTCCTGTTCCTGTTCCATCCAGTCCATGGTGGCTGTACCATCATGGACCTCTCCCATCTTGTAGGACTCACGGGTATAATATAAAATCCGCTCTGTTGTTGTTGTCTTCCCGGCATCGATATGTGCCATAATACCGATGTTGCGAAGATTATGTAAAGGAACAGTACGTGCCAATTATATTCACCAAAACCTTCAAGAAAAGCTAAAACCGGTAATGGGCAAACGCTTTGTTTGCCTCTGCCATCTTGTGAACGCCTTCTTTCTTTTTGACAGAAGTACCTCTGTTGTTGGCGGCATCGATCAACTCTGCTGCCAGCTTTTCTCTCATGGTTTTTTCGGCACGTTCTTTTGAATGGAGAATTAACCAGCGAATTGCCAGAGCAACCCTTCTGCCCGGCATAACTTCCGTTGGTACCTGATACGTAGACCCACCTACACGCCTTGATTTTACTTCTATCACGGGCTTGACATTATTTACAGCCTTTTCAAAAACTTCCACCGGTTGTTCTTTCGTCCTCTTTTCAATGATATCGAAGGCCCCGTAGAAAATAGACTCCGCAATGCTTTTTTTGCCCTTCCTCAAAAGACTATTAATAAATTTCGCCACAAGTTTATTGTTATACTTGGGATCTGGTATTACTTCTCTTTTGGTAATCTCTCTTCTTCTCGGCATAACCTGACTCTCACTTAGCTCGGCTTTTTAGCCCCGTATTTTGATCTTCCCTGCTTTCTGTCCTGAACTCCGACGGCATCCAGCGTACCCCTGATGATGTGATACCGAACACCAGGAAGATCCTTTACCCTGCCACCCCTCACTAAAACAACGGAATGTTCCTGAAGGTTATGGCCCACTCCCGGTATATATGATGTTACCTCGTAACCGCTCGCGAGACGAACTCTTGCGACTTTTCTTAAAGCAGAATTTGGCTTTTTGGGCGTAGATGTATAAACCCTGACACAAACTCCTCGCCTCTGCGGGGACCCGGCTAAAGCGGGTGTTGTAGTTTTCTTTTGTATCTTTGTTCTTCCCTTGCGAACCAATTGATTTACTGTCGGCATCACTCCTCCCAGAATCTTCTCAACTAATTAACTATCCTCTGCAGTAAAAGGAATATAAGTATCAATTCGCAGCTTGGATGTCAAGCTTTTTCTCAATTAATTTTTCATCCAATTCATGGTTTTCCACTTCGAGGGAACTTTCATCTTCTACTGTTTTGATGCCCAGCTTCCTGTACATAGAAAGACCAGTACCAGCCGGTATCAGTCTCCCCATTATGACATTCTCCTTGAGCCCCCTTAAGTAATCTATCTTTCCAGCAAGAGAAGCCTCTGTAAGAACACGCGTTGTCTCCTGGAAGGATGCAGCGGATATGAAACTCTGCGTACTCAGAGATGCCTTGGTAATGCCCAGAAGCATGGGTTCACCGATAGCCGGTCTTCCAGCTCTGGCAATGACCTTCTCATTCTCTTCCTGGAAGCGATGTCTCTCTACCTGCTCATCGGCTATGAACGATGTATCGCCCGGATCTTTTACTTTTACCCTGCGCAACATCTGGCGTACTATTATTTCCATGTGCTTGTCGTTGATCTTCACACCCTGAAGCCTGTACACCTCTTGCACCTCATCCACCAGGTACCGGGCCAATGCCTTTTCACCTTTAATCGCAAGGAGATCATGAGGATTATGAACACCATCCATCAGGGCCTCACCTGCCTGAACCCTGTCTCCCTCCTGGACACTGACATGCTTGCCTTTAGGAATGAGATATTCCTTTTCTTCTCCCACATCCGGGGTAATAACGATTTTTCTCTTTCCCTTCGCGTCTTTGCCGTATGATACGGAACCATCAATCTCGCTTATGACTGCGAATTCCCTCGGCTTTCGAGCCTCAAATAGTTCAGCCACCCTGGGAAGACCTCCCGTTATATCCTTGGTTTTCGTGGTTTCCCTTGGAATTTTCGCAACACTGTCACCTGCCTTGACCTTATCATTCTCAGAAACGACAATATTGGCTCCTACAGGCAAAAGATACCTTGCCACCGAATTCGTACCAGGAATCCTGGCTGTCTTACCTTTCTCGTCTTTGATCGAAACTCGTGTACGTAAATTAGCGCCCTTATATTCGACGATCACCTTTCTTGAAAGACCGGTTACTTCATCAACTTGCTCCTGCATGGTCTTTCCCTCAATGATGTCACCATACTTTACAATACCGTCAACCTCAGCAAGTATCGGTATGGAGAAAGGATCCCATTCAGCAAGCAAATCTCCCCTCTTTACATTGCTGCCATCCTTGACCTTAAGGTGCGCCCCATAGGGGACCGTGTATTTCCCGCGGCTCCTTTGCTGTTCATCAAGAACATGAATTTCTCCATTTCTGTTCATGACAACAAGATCCTGCCCATGACTTTTCACTGTATTGAGATTCACATACTTTATCGTGCCATCATGCCTTGCTTCAAGGGTAGACTGTTCCTCAAACTTTGCAGTACCGCCAATATGAAATGTTCTCATTGTGAGCTGGGTTCCAGGTTCACCGATGGATTGGGCGGCAATAATACCTACAGCCTCTCCAATATTGACACGATGACCGTGGGCCAAGTCTCTCCCATAACACATAGCACAGACACCATGCTTTGATTTACATGTCAGAACGGATCTTAAGTTTACCCTTTCAATACCGGCCCTATCAATTTTTTCTGCAAGGGCTTCATCAATTTCCTCGTTTGCATGGACGAGGATTTCAGCGGTAAAGGGATCTCTTATCTCTTCAAGAGCAACCCTACCGAGAACTCGCTCTCCCGCTGTTTCGATAATCTCCCCACCTTCCATAAGGGCAGAAACATTAATACCGTCGATAGTACCGCAATTAATCTCACTGATAATACAATCCTGGGCTACATCAACAAGCCTTCTGGTGAGATATCCTGAATTGGCAGTTTTGAGGGCGGTATCGGCAAGACCTTTCCTGGCGCCATGGGTAGAAATAAAATATTGAAGAACAGTAAGACCTTCCCGGAAGTTCGCCGTGATCGGAGTTTCAATAATTTCCCCTGACGGTTTGGCCATCAATCCCCTCATCCCTGCAAGTTGCCTGATTTGAACGGCACTCCCTCTCGCACCGGAATCGGCCATCATATAGATAGGATTTAAACTTTCTCCCTTTCTCTTCATCCCGGAGGGGTCTTCACTTTCCTCCGCTCCGATACCAATCATCATCTCAGCGGCAATCTTTTCTGTCGCCTGTGCCCATATATCGATAACCTTATTGTAACGTTCACCATCCGTGATAAGACCATCCATATACTGTTTCTGTACTTTTAAGACTTCCCCGTCGGCCATAGCGACAATATTTTTTTTATTCTCCGGAATAACCATATTATGGATGGCAATCGAGGCCCCCGAAGTCGTAGCATATTTGAATCCTAAATCTTTCAGTCGATCTGCCAGCAACACCGCTGTTTTGGCGCCACACATCCTGTAACAATTGTCAATGATATTTGCCAGTTCTTTCTTATTCATCAATTTATTAATGAAATCAAACGATATCTCTTTGGGTATACTCTCATAAAGAACAACTCTGCCAACAGTTGTGTCCTTCAGTTCACCCCCAATACGAACTTTTATCTTAGCGTGAATATCAACAGCATCCACGTCGAGGGCACTGCGAACCTCTTCAGGATCCGAAAAGATCATTCCCTCGCCTTTTACACCGGATCTGACCCTCGTTAAATAATAAATCCCGAGAACAATATCCTGACTGGGGTTAATAATTGGTTTCCCACTTGCCGGAGAAAGGATGTTATTCGTTGACATCATCAGGACTCTGGCTTCTGTCTGAGCCTCAATAGACAGGGGAACATGCACAGCCATCTGGTCGCCATCAAAATCGGCGTTAAATGCAGTACATACAAGAGGATGGAGTTGTATCGCCTTTCCCTCTATGAGAATCGGCTCAAATGCCTGAATGCCGAGTCTGTGCAGGGTGGGGGCTCTGTTCAGCATAACTGGATATTCACGAACCACCTCATCCAGTGCATCCCATACTTCCGCACTTTCCCTTTCCACCATCTTTTTTGCACTTTTCACAGTCGTCACATACCCCTTTGCTTCAAGGCGGTTATAGACGAACGGTTTAAAAAGTTCCAAGGCCATCTTCTTCGGAAGACCGCACTGATGAAGTCGGAGATCCGGTCCCACGGTAATGACGGAACGTCCTGAGTAATCAACCCTTTTCCCAAGGAGGTTTTGTCTAAATCTGCCCTGCTTTCCTTTTAACATGTCGGAGAGGGATCTGAGGGGCCTTTTATTGGAACCGGTAATGGCCCTCCCCCTTCTCCCATTATCAAAGAGGACATCAACCGCTTCCTGGAGCATTCTCTTCTCATTTCTAACGATGATTTCCGGGGCATTTAATTCCTGCAATCGTTTCAAACGATTATTCCTGTTTATTACGCGCCTGTAAAGATCATTGAGGTCAGATGTGGCAAAACGACCGCCATCCAAAGGCACTAACGGTCGCAAATCTGGAGGTATAACAGGCAAGACGGTAAGAATCATCCATTCAGGTCTGTTTGTCTTGGATTTTTTTAGGGATTCAATTACCTTCAATCTTTTAACAATCTTTTTCCTTTTGGTATCAGAAATGGTTGATTTTAACTCCGCGCGGAGTTCTTCATCGGTTTTTACCAAATCAATTTCTTCAAGAAGTTTTCTGACAGCTTCGGCTCCAATTCCAACTTCAAAAGCATCTTCACCATACTGCTCTTTTAATTCACTTACCTCTTCCTCAGAAAGGAGTTCCTTTTTCCTCAACGGTGTATTCTTCGGATCTATAACAATCCAAGACTCAAAATAGAGGACCTTTTCAAGTTCTTTGAGGCTTAAATCGAGGACATTTCCAATTCGGCTTGGAAGACTCTTGAGAAACCAGATGTGAGCCACCGGTGTTGCCAAAGTAATATGACCGAGTCTTTCTCTACGGACTTTTGACTGGATAACTTCCACACCGCATTTTTCACATACAACCCCTCGATATTTCATCCGCTTATACCGGCCGCAGAGACACTCATAATCCTTTACAGGACCGAATATTTTTGCACAAAAAAGCCCATCTCTTTCCGGCTTGAATGTCCTGTAATTGATCGTCTCAGGTTTTTTAACCTCACCATGGGACCACAAAAGGATCTTATCCGGCGAAGCAATTGACATTTTAATTGCACTAAACCTGATGGGGTCTTTCGGTTTTTCAAAATAACTGAAAATGTCTTCCACTATTTATATCTCCTGATTATTATCACCCGCATCCGGCGAGTAATAGTGTACCATCTAATTATATTTTCCTTTTATCCCGCCTTCGGCGGGAGACAATTGTTACTCTTCTTCAATCAATTCAACATCAAGGCAGAGACTCTGCAGTTCCTTAACAAGAACATTGAAAGATTCTGGAAGCCCTGGTTCAAATGTATGCTCACCCTTCACAATAGCTTCGTATATCCTCGTTCTCCCTGCTACGTCATCGGACTTAACTGTCAGGAACTCCTGTAGCGCATAAGCGGCTCCATAAGCTTCCATGGCCCATACTTCCATTTCACCAAGTCTCTGACCACCAAATTGTGCTTTTCCACCAAGAGGTTGTTGTGTCACTAAAGAATAAGGACCTATTGACCGAGCGTGAATTTTGTCATCCACAAGGTGGTGGAGCTTCAACATATAAATCATGCCGACCGTGACCTCCTGACTAAAAGGCTCACCGGTCCTCCCATCGAAAAGAATAGTCTGTCCATTTTCCGGAAGGTCCACCATTTTTAGTATATTTCTGATTTCGCTTTCATCTGCACCATCGAAAACTGGAGTAGCTACCAGAACACCTCTTTTTAATTTACGGACAAAGGCTTTCAGCTTATCCTCGGATAAACCATCGATAAAACTATCAAAATCAGAGGAAGAATAGATGTTTTTTAATTCTTGTTTCAACTTATCGGTGCTGTAATGTTTTTCTAACATAGCACTGATTTTTTCACCTAAACCCTTGGCAGCCCAGCCTAAATGTGTCTCAAGAAGCTGCCCGACATTCATACGTGAAGGAACCCCCAGAGGATTTAAAATAATATCAACGGGTGTTCCGTCCTTAAAATACGGCATATCTTCGTCCGGAAGTATCCTTGACAATACTCCCTTATTACCGTGGCGGCCAGCCATCTTGTCACCGACGGAGAGCCCTCTCTTAATGGCAATATAAACTTTTACCATTTTGATCACACCGGGAGGAAGCTCATCACCTGCTTTCAGTTTATCGATTTTCTCTTCAAAATACGCTTCAACGATCTCTTTTTTTCTCTCATAATTTGCAAAGAGAGAGTTTATTTTTTCTTCCGTGGCCTCCCCATCGACTAGCGAAATTTCCTTCCAGAAGCTAAAGGGTATCTTCTCCAGGTCATCCCCCTCAATAGCGTCTCCTTTTTTCAATAATATCTTTTTCTTCTTCGGATCGACCAGCTTCGATGCAGACGTCTTTCCAATAAGCATACCGGCAATATTGTTTTTCACACTTTCGGTAATTATCCTGATTTCATCATCCCGGTCTTTGCATAAATCCTTCATAGCTTCGTCTTCAATAAATTGCGATCTGTGGTCTCTTTCGGCGCCTTTTCTGGTAAATACTTTAGCGTCTATCACGGTACCTTCAACACCAGGGGGAACTCGGAGAGATGTGTCCCTTACATCGCTTGCCTTTTCACCAAATATTGCACGAAGCAATTTTTCCTCCGGCGATAATTGAGTCTCACCTTTCGGAGTGATCTTCCCAACAAGAATATCCCCGGATTTTACAAACACGCCCATCCTGACAATCCCGCTTTCATCAAGATTTCTGAGGGCTTCCTCTCCTACATTAGGAATATCTCTTGTGATTTCCTCTTTTCCTAGTTTCGTGTCCCTCGCCATGGTCTCGAATTCTTCAATGTGAATCGACGTATAGATATCATCTTTTATGAGCCTTTCACTAACCAGTATGGAATCTTCATAGTTGTATCCTCCCCAAGACATGAAAGCGACCATTACATTTCGTCCTAATGCAAGCTCACCGGTATCGGTAGCAGGACCATCAGCGATAATGTCAAGCTTATTGACCCAATCTCCCTTTTTGATAATGGGCTTCTGGTTAAAGCACGTATCCTGGTTTGAACGTTGATATTTTACAAGGTTATAGATATCAACACCTGTATCACTTTCGTCCTGCCCGTCTCCATCACACTTGATCACAATCCGTGAAGCGTCAACGTGTTCAACAACTCCTGCCCGTCTCGCCAAAACGACTGCGCCTGAATCCCTCGCAACAATAGCCTCCATCCCTGTACCCACAAGGGGCGCCTCAGGTCTTAAGAGAGGAACCGCCTGCCGCTGCATATTGGACCCCATAAGAGCTCGGTTGGCATCATCATGCTCCAAAAATGGAATTGAAGCAGCTGCAACACTGACAAGCTGATCCGGCGATACATCCATCAAATTGATCTCAGCTGGTGGAACAGAGATGAAATCACTGCCCTTTCTTGCAGAAACAAGTTCTCCGATAAATCTTCCTTCTCCATCAAGGGGGATGTCTGCCGGTGCAATTATGGACTTTTCTTCTTCAATAGCTGTCAGATAACGAACTTCATCAAGGACCTTCCCATCTCGAACCAGCCTGTAGGGTGTTTCTATAAAACCAAAGGCATTCACCCTTGCATATGTGCTGAGAGAAACAATAAGACCAATATTAGGCCCCTCCGGTGTCTCAACGGGGCAGATACGACCGTAGTGGGTGGGGTGCACATCCCTGACCTCGAATCCAGCTCTTTCACGGGTGAGACCACCAGGACCAAGAGCGGAAAGCCTTCTCTTATGGGTAATTTCGGAAAGTGGATTTGTCTGATCCATAAACTGAGAAAGCTGACTGCTCCCAAGAAACTCATTTACGACAGCAGATACCGGCTTGGCATTGATAAGCTCGTGGGGCATCATAGTTTCGATGTCCTGGAGACTCATTCTCTCCTTAATGGCCCTCTCAATTCTAACCAACCCTATTCTATATTGATTTTCAATAAGTTCTCCCACCGATCGGATTCTGCGGTTACCTAGATGATCAATATCATCGACACTGCAGTCACCGAAACCGTTTTTAAGATCAATCAGGTATTTAACGGCAGCCAGGATATCCTCCTTTCGCAGGACCGTCATATCTATGGGAGTGTCAAGGCGAAGCTTGTAATTCATCTTTGCCCTTCCTACATCGGAAAGGTCGTAACTCGTGGGATCAAAAAAGAGACCGTTGAAAAACTTGTGCGCCGTCTCTGGTGTGGGAGGGTTACTTGGTCGTAGCCTTCTGTATATCTCTATTATGGCCTCTTCGGCATTTTCAATCTTGTCAATCAGGAGCGTATCCCTGATGGAGGCATTGGCCCTTTCCTCATCGATGGAAATAAATTGAAGTTCCTGAATCCCTTTTTCGCGCACCCGCTCCAGACCATCAAGCGTTAATTCTTCATTACACCGGAGTAATACCTCGCCTGTTTCCGGATCCATTACATTTGAAGCAAGAACTTTTCCAATGATATCGTCGTCCTTAACCTGTATCCGATTGATGTTCAGTTCGACCATCTTTTTAATATGGCCTTTGGTCAATTTTCTGGCCTTTTTAATTATCACTTCACCGGTTCCAGGATCTTTGACATCTTCCGGGGCTTTCTCTCCTATGAGGGATTCTTCCACCACAATAAAAATCTTTTTATCCTGTATGAACACTTTCTCTATGTTGTAAAAATAACTGAGGAGGGAATCCATAGAGTTTCCCATAGCCTTAAAAAGGATCGTCACAGGCATCTTTCTACGCCTGTCAATCCTGACATAGAGGAGGTCTTTGGAATCAAACTCAAAATCCAGCCAGGAACCCCTTATTGGTATAATCCTTGCCGAATAAATGAGTTTCCCACTGGCAAGAGTTTTTCCTTTATCATGATCAAAGAATATACCCGGCGATCTATGAAGCTGACTGACGATGACCCTTTCCGTACCGTTCATTATGAAGGTACCATTATCCGTCATCAATGGGATTTCTCCGAAGTAGATTTCCTGTTCCTTGATATCCCGGATTGTTTTATGCCCGGAACCTCGATCGGTATCAAAGACAACCAGCCTCACCACAATCTTCAGAGGCGCCGCATAGGTCATACCCTTTTGGATACATTCCTTCACGTCATATCTCACGTTCCCAATCTTGTAACTTACGAATTCGAGGGAACATTTCCCGCTAAAGTCAGAGATTGGGAAAACGCTCCTGAATGCACCCTGAAGTCCAAAGGCGCCTCGTTTCAATGGATGAATATCCTTCTGAAGAAATTTCTCGTAGGACTTCTTCTGGATATCTATCAGATTGGGTATTTCCAGGATCTTTTTTATACGGCCAAAATATTTTCTAAATTCGCTCATAGTATCCTTTTGTGTTACGAAAGCATATACTTACAATCACATCATCAATTATTCTTATCACCTTAAGAGTGGTAATCTTTCAATCGGCTCAACCGTAAACTTTTATAAAAGCTTTTTAGTCTCGCCTGCGTTCTACTTAATTTCCACTGTACCTCCAACTTCCTCTATTTTTTTCTTTATATCTGCCGCCTCTTCTTTCGAAACACCTTCTTTAACCGGCTTTGGCACACCATCCACCAGGTCTTTGGCTTCTTTAAGTCCCAAACTGGTGAGAGCCCTTACAACCTTGATCACCTGAATTTTCTGCTCACCATACCCGGTCAGTATCGCATCGAATTCTGTTTTCTCTTCTGCCGGGGCTGCCTGTTCAGAGCCTGCTGAAACTTGAGCCACAGCCATAGGTACGGCTGCGGATACACCAAATCTTTCCTCCAGTTCCTTTACTAACTCAGATAGCTCAAGAACCGTCATCCCTTCAATAAATTTTACAACATCTTCCTTTGTAATCTGACTGGCCATTTTTTTCCTCTCCTGTATTTTAATTTCCTGATTCCTTTTTGGCTCGATAAGCGTCGAGAACACAAACAAAACTTCTGGGTACCCCACTTAATACATTAACGAGTGAAGTCTGAACCCCAATCATAACAGAAAGGAGTTTCCCAAGAAGGACTTCCCTACCCGGCAATTCTGCCAGCGCACTGAGCCGATCTTTGCTCAATAACTTACCACTCAGCATACCAACCCTGATTTCCAGTTCGGCGTTCTTTTTGGCAAATTCTACTAATACCTTCGTCGGCCCAACCACATCGCCACGATTCATAAGAATAGCCAAGGGTCCCTTGAAATACTCTTCTAACCCACTAAAATCGGTATTCTTCGATGCAATTTCAAGAAGTGTGTTTTTTACCACCCGAAATTCGGTACCCGATTTGCGCAAAGCATTCCTCAAGGCAGTCATCTTCTCAACATTCATACCAGTATAACCGGCAAGAACAGCCAACTTGGTATCTTTAAGTTTTTCATGAAGCTCAGCTACAACCTTCTCCTTAGTTCTCCGATCCAATCCTTAACCTCCTTTCACCCTATGATTTTCTAAAACTACAATCCCTTTGTACAAGCAAGAATGTTATTGAAAGTCAGAGAACTATGCATCATACAGGAAAATTCGATAAACTTGATGTACATGGCCATAGATAAGGTGCCTTGAAGCACCCATTGGTCTCGGCAGGCCGACTCACATCGTTTAAACCCCTGTTACCTGCTGTCTCAGACTTTTATTGCATCATCAAATATCCATTCTGTACCCACCTAAAAGCTGCAGGGACAGGTTTATATGCTTGAGACCTTTACGTAAGATCTTTCTTTAAAGGAACTCTCCTCCGATTTCTCCAAATCAACATATTAAAAATATATTTTACCGATTAATTCGGAAATTTTTATATAGTACTAAGATCAAATGTTTCTGACCTCTAAGGGATCAACTTTTACCCCCGGACCCATGGTTGTGGAAAGCGATATTCCTTTAAGGTAAGTCCCCTTACTCGATGCCGGTTTCAGCTTTATAATGGCTTCCAAAAGGGCACTAATATTTTCACATAATTTATCAGCTCCGAATGAAACCTTTCCAACGGGTGAGTGGACGATGCCTGCTTTTTCCACGCGAAATTCGACCTTGCCGGCTTTTAGTTCATTAACAGCCCTTGCCACATCGAAAGTGACTGTACCAACTTTGGGATTGGGCATCAATCCGCGGGGCCCCAAAATCTTCCCCAGTTTTCCAACATTGCCCATCATGTCCGGTGTAGCAATTACCCGATCAAAGTCTAGCCATCCTCCTTTTATCTTTTCAATGATATCGTCGGAACCGACCACATCTGCCCCTGCATCGAGTGCCTCTTTTTCTTTTTCTCCTTTTGCAAAAACCAACACTCTGACTGTTTTTCCCAATCCATTCGGCAGGACAACACTCCCTCTGACCATCTGGTCAGCATGCTGAGGATTCACACCCAGCCGGATTGCTGCATCGACGGTTTCGTCAAATTTAGTTCTCGCCGTGCTTACAAGTATTTCTACCGCATCCTTTAGAGCATATCGCTTCCCCGACTCAACCTTCTTTTTTGCTTCTGTAAAAATTTTGCCTCTTTCAACCATGTTAAAAACCCCTAATTGACACTACCCTCTCATAGTACTGGGCTTCCCGTGAGGGAAAATGTTAAGTTTCACACTTGTCACCGCAGAGTGGACTTATTGGAAACATCCCACATTAATTTATCCCGCTATTTCAATTCCCATCGACCGTGCTGTTCCCTCAATGATTTTAATTGCTCCCCCCATATCAACGGCATTGAGATCATTATATTTTAATTCAGCAATTTCCCTCACCTGCCGAGCCGTTACCGTACCAACCTTCTCTCGCCGTGGATCTCCAGAACCTTTTGCAATCTTGGCAGCCTGTTTGAGAAGCACGGAAGCCGGTGGAGTTTTGGTAACAAAGGTAAATGACCGATCAGCATATACCGTTATAACGACAGGGATAACCATCCCTTCCTGGTTTTGTGTCATGGCATTGTATGCCTTACAGAACTCCATTATATTAACCCCGTGCTGACCCAGCGCAGGCCCTATTGGAGGTGATGGAGTTGCTTTTCCTGCCTTAATCTGAAGTTTTATATTCGCTATAACCTTTTTTGCCATTGTGATCACCCTAATTACATTTTTTTATTCGTAACCCGTTTTTTTATCAATTTTGAACAACCTGGATAAAATCCAGTTCAACCGGTGTTGACCTGCCAAATATACTAACAATAACCCTTAATTTCCCCTTCTCCGGTTTAACCTCATCGACAACCCCATCAAAGTTTGTAAACGGACCATCTATTATCCTTACATGATCCCCTACTTCAAACCTGAATTTTGGTTTGGGTTTTAAGGTTCCTTCATTAATCCTGGTCTTCAGGTTTTCGACATCTTTATCAGGAATTGGTGATGGTTTATCCTTACCTCCGATAAATCCTGTCACCTTGGGTGTCCCCTTGACGATATGCCATGTATCGTCATTCATTTCCATTTTAACGAGGATGTAGCCAGGGAAGAACTTCCTTTTGGATGTCTTCTTCTCACCAGAAACCAGTTCAACGATATCTTCTTCCGGAATAAGAATATCGGAAAAGTACTCTTGCATTCCCGATGCTTCTATCCTTTCCTGAAGGGAGAGTTTAACTCTGTTCTCAAATCCGGAATACGTATGAACGACATACCATTTAGCCATATTTTTTAACCTAAAACCAGCCTTATTGCTTTGGCCACTCCGAAATCTACGATACCGAGATATATGGACACAATTATCACAACAATGATCACTACCGATGTGGAAGCAAGGGTTTGCCTGGGAGTCGGCCATGTCACTTTTTTCAATTCAATTTTTGCTTCTTTTAAAAAGCGTATTATTTTTTCTGTAATTAATTTTATTCTATCCATCAATGCAATCCCTATTTGATCATGAATAAAAAAAATGGCAGGCCAGGAGGGACTTGAACCCCCAGCATCCGGATTTGGAGTCCGGCGCTCTATCCATTAGAGCTACTGGCCTGTTCGTTTGGCTGCATATTCTTTATATAAAATAAAGAATTTTATTTTGTCTCTCTGTGAATCTTATGAGCCCGACAAAACTTACAATATTTTTTTAATTCAAGACGATTTTGCATGGTACGCTTATTTTTCGTCGTAGTATAATTTCTTTGCTTACATTCCGTACAGGCCAAGGTAATGATATTTCTCATGATTAACCTACTTCCACCGTAATGGAGCCCACGACCAGGATTGAACTGGTGACCTCATCCTTACCAAGGATGTGCTCTACCGACTGAGCTACGTGGGCCAACATGTTGTTAATAACAGCCACCAATACTCTAGTCACATGTCTTAATCTCTGCCAATCGATCACTATTGTTTAAAAGCTAAGCACATAGGGAGATTTAGGCAGTAAATTAAACTATGGAGCGGGAAACGGGATTCGAACCCGCGACCCTCAGCTTGGAAGGCTGACGCTCTAGCCCCTGAGCTATTCCCGCTCATTGAAACAAGATCCTGAAGTCTATCATTCATAGATAGATTACTTTTCGATACAATATTCTGGTGGAGGGGGGAGGATTCGAACCTCCGTAGGCTTCGCCGGCAGATTTACAGTCTGCTCCCATTGGCCGCTCGGGCACCCCTCCATATAATATCATCAAAAGCTGGAGCTGGCGATGGGACTCGAACCCGCAACCTGCTGATTACAAATCAGCTGCTCTACCTGTTGAGCTACGCCAGCAGACTTACTAGCCAGAATCTCAAATTTACTATGTCCCTGACAAAAGAACCGTACACCTTCCATAACACGAACTGCTAATTTTAATTTTAATAATATAATTTGTCAATAGATTTTTTTATTTCATTTTTTATAGTGAAAGTTGTGCATAAGTTTTTCTGATAGGAAAAAAGTCTTTGAGCTACGATAACCTCTTTCTTGCAAAGCTCATATATTCATAAATTTGTAAAACTCCCCGAAGTCATACCGGGGCTTCCGGGATACGCTCCCGGTCAATTTCTTCCCCCATTATCATTTTATGCAATGAAATAAATGTTCCTCGTCATAATTACTATTAATTTACGAAATCAATGAATGCTGATCAAAAACATCTGCGGAAAATATGAATATTTTTGTATCATTATCTTTCCATGCATCCGGATGAAGCCCGGCCTTATAACAGGTTTCCTCGAGAAAAGTCAATTTATCCCATTTATGTTCAGCTGCCACCTGAGGAAGGAGAAGGCCGGAATGAAAGCCTTTCGTAATGTAAAGGCCGTGGACACCTACTTCTATTTCCTTGATATCCTTTATTTCTTTCAGTGGGCTGAGAACGGATATCTCAAGAGTTACATCTTTTACCTCGTCAGCGCTTAGAGGAGGAAATCGTGGATCATTGAAGGCTGCTGCTATTGCCATTTCTGCCACAGTTTTGTAAAGGGCTTTTCTTGCCTCGATATAACCGATACAGCCTCTGAGGTGTCCACGTTTCTTAAGCGTTACAAATGCCCCCTTCTTTTCCTTCAGAATTTCCGAAGCAATATGAAACTCGGGAATATTCTTGCCCGTTAGTTTGCATTCTATTGTTGCTTTTACAATATCAATAAGTGTCTTCTTTTCCACCTCCGTCAGCACCATAACAGTTCCCTCCCCGACATATCTCTTCATTAATATGCCCTATGATGTGTGGATCTTATAAAAAACTGCAGAAGCATACCCTACAACGCTTCTTGTATCTCCCGTCACATCCCCTGAATGAGCATATTTCAAAAGTTTTGCCCTATTTGCACCTAATTTTTCTGAAACCATCATGGTTACAACAGCCGGTCCACCGCCACAGGCCTCACATGTATTATTTTCCAGATCTTTCAAGAGCCCCCTGCCATCCATCTTTTCTATGTGCTTCAGCACGACAGAATCAAGTTTCACTGCCTTCTCATAAGAATGGAAATGTGAAAGATCGGAGCTTCCCACAATAAGGACTTTCCGATCACCAATAGCACTGAAGATGCTCTTGGCGAGGTTCTCGCAGGTTTGATGGTCCTGCTCCCCCATGACAAGAGGAACGAGGCGAAATTCTCCGAGGGCAACCTGGAGAAAGGGAATCTGTATCTCAAGGGAATGTTCCTGATAATGAGCAGCAGGCATGGAGGAGATCATTTCACTCTGAGCCATTATATCGTTCGCTAATGCCACATCTACAGGAACAACACCCAATGGTGTTTCATATCCACCCCTGTTATATATGGAAACACCGTGGAAAAATGTTCTATGGCTCGGTCCCACAACGATAACCGCATCAAAGTCTTCTCCCCTTATGATTTTATATGCATGTGCGGCAATCTGGCCTGAATAAACATAACCCGCATGGGGAACAATAAGACCTATAATCCTTCCGTCTATTTTCCCATCAGGTACATTATGAAAATAGTTTTCAATGTCCGCCCGTAAAATCTTTGGACTGCCAGGATACCAGGTCCCGGCAATAACTGACTTTCTAATGTCTTTATCCACGACACCCCTCCTTTCAATCCTGTCAGTTATCGACTGCCGGCATATATCCCCAATGATCTACCGGCGATTGAGTTTCAGATAAACGCAAAATCTATTTCAATCTCCATGTCATTCCTTGTGCGGTATCTGAAACCTCAATTCCCAAATCAAGGAGCTTTTCCCTGATCTCGTCGGAAGTTTTCCAATTGCCGGCATTTCTCAAAACTTTTCTTTCCTCCAGAAGCAGTAATGCCTCTTCGCTCAATGTCTCCTCCGTAAAATTCATAACACCGAGCACAGTGTCAATATTTTTCATTATGTCGAGCACATTATCCCTTTCCTTTTCACTCAATAGCCCCTGAGAGACAGAGGGGCTGATCTTTCCCACAAATTCAAAAAGAGAAGCCAGTGCTCCGGATATATTAAAATCATCATCCATGGCAGAGGAAAATCCTTGTTTAACGTCATATATAAGTTGATCAGCGTCGGGATATCCGCTTCCGGGGGCAAAACGGATCAGCCTTTGAATAAATCTATCCAACTTTCTCACGGTATTTTTTGATGTCTCCAGGGCGCCAAAAGAAAAATTGAGAGGCTTGCGGTAATGAGTGTTCAAGAGAAAAAATCTGATTTCTTTACCGCCATATCCCTTCTGCTCCATATCTTCTATAGTCTCTGCATTGTTCAAAGAGCGGGACATTTTCTTGCCACCCACCATAACCAATTCCGTATTGATCCAGTAGTTGGCTAATCGTTTCCCCGTTGCAGCCCTCCCTATTGCCATTACATTTTCACAGTGCGGAAAGACGACATCAGTTCCGCTCGCATGGATATCAAAAGTATCAGATAAATATTTAAGGGAAATAGCTGCACATTCGAGGTGCCAGCTCGGTCTTACATTTCCCCAACGGGTTTTGACATAAATTCCCCTCTTTAATTCATTCAACGTAGATCTTTTGAGAAGTGTAAAATCCACAGGGCTGTCTTTTTCATAATCATCCAAATCAATCGTCTTGCCGGACTTAACTTTTTTCAGGTCAATGTTGGACAGGCAACCGTAGTCATCGATTTTTGATATATCAAAGTAAACAGACCTCAATTTTTCATAGGCATGACCCTTTTCCACGAGTTTCTCAACAAGCTTTACCATGGCCTCGATATTTTCACTGGCCCGTGGATAAGCATCTTCCTCTTTAATATTCAACTTTTTGATATCGCGAAGAAATTCCGTTGTACACCTTTCCGTATACAGGGGCAGTTCCATATTGGCCCGTTCAGCTTCCTTGATGGACCTGTCATCCAAATCAATGATGTTCATTACATGCCTGACTTTATATTCTTTAAACTCAAGGTAGCGTCGGATCATGTCAGAAACAACAAAACGGCGATAGTTCCCTATGTGGGGAACTTCATGAACGGTAGGTCCACACGAGTGCATCAGGATTTCTTCCGGATTGATTGGTTTGAAGAATTCCTTTTCTCTCGTCGATGTATTATACAGACGCAGTGTAGATTGTTCCTTATCGGTAAAGAGTTCGGTACTGAGATACCGCTCTCCTCCATCAGGTAATATCACAACAATGATTCCATCTTCCATCTCCCTGGCTTTCCGGATAGCTACATGCATGGCAGCACCGGAACTCATCCCAACCAGGATACCCTCTTCCCGGGTAAGTCTCCTTGCCATTTCAAATGCGTCTTCGTCGAGGATATTGATCTTCTCATCCAGCTGGTTTTTATCATAAATACCCGGCCGGTAGGATTCCTTCATATTCTTTAACCCCTGAATTTTGTGCTTCAGGTAGGGCTCGACCCCGACAATTCTAATATCAGGATTATATTCTTTTAGCCGCTTCGAAATCCCCATAGCGGTACCTGTCGTCCCGAGGGTTGCCACTACCATCGTCACAGCCCCGCCAGTCTGTTGCCAGATTTCTTCACCGGTACCATAATAATGAGCCAACATATTATCGGGATTATTAAACTGGTCGGTCCCAAAATACTTTCCCGGATTCTGCAGCATCATGTTATATGCCACCTCAATGGCGCCGTCTGTACCGAGGCTCGCCGGGGTAAAGTATAGTTCTGCGCCCATGGCCTTAAGGATTTTCTTCCTCTCTTCACTGGCCGACTCAGACATGGCCAAACACAGCCTGTAACCCTTTGCAGCAGCAATAAGCGCAAGGCCGATACCTGTATTGCCACTGGTGGCCTCCAGGATGATCTTGTCCTTCGACAACTCACCCCTCTCTTCGGCCCTGTTGATCATATAAAGTGCTATTCTATCTTTTATAGACCCACCAGGATTGAAACTCTCAAGTTTTGCATAAATTTTAACCTTCTCGTTTGGATTCAGCCTGCGGATTTCTACGAGGGGGGTATTCCCGATAGTATCTATAATGCTCTTATATATTCTTTTCATGATTAAACTAACTGATACAAACAAATGGATAGATATGGCAGATTTTACAACGTAAAAGATGACGGCTTCGTAATAAGTCCCCCTGCCTTCGCATGGGCAGGCGCCCGCCTGAGTTATGCTGCATCCTTTGCCACTTCAGCTTACGTCGCTGTCCACTCAATTGCTCAGGACTCACCCATCTTGCCTCGGGGCTTTTCACCAAACCGCCATTATTCAACCGGTTTACAACTTTTTTTTACAAAATCATCAAAGATCATTCAACACCTTAACTGTCAAGTTTGGGCACGGGAATCTTGAAGAATTGAACACCTTCTTCCTTCAGGGTTTCTTCTTCACTTTCCGTTGTGGTCCCTCTGAGATTTCTCTTTTCTTCCTCTCCATGATGTATCTTCATGGCTGCCTCGGCAAATTTGTCGCCGACGTCATCGAAATGCTTATTGATGTATTCATGAAATAATTGTAGGGCCTTCGGCAGTGATAATTCCTCGACGTTTTTTCTGTTCGATGTCTTGATGTCTCTTCCCATGATGGAAATTGTAGAGGGTACCATCGCTATATCAAAACTTCCGCAAACGGGACAGTTTATATGCTTTTGTGACTTCTGGTTTTCAAATGCATGTCTGTCCTTAAACCATCCCTCAAACTTATGGTTCTTTTCACATTTTAGATCATATATTATCAAGGGTTATGTTCCCCCCAATTCGACAAAAACTTCACAAAAAATAATTATGGACATTTGCAGGTAAATTATATATCGTTCGCCAAATGTCGGGATGTGGCCCAGTCCGGTAGGGCACTGCGTTCGGGACGCAGGAGTCGCGCGTTCAAATCGCGCCATCCCGACCATTATCAATCCCTCCTGCGGCGGGCGATGTTCTTAACCACCGACCACTGAAGCCATCTTAAAGATCGGAAGGTACATCGCAATGATCATTCCTCCCACAACTCCCCCGAGAAAAACCATCATAAACGGTTCAAGCAAGGCAGTCATGGCTTCCACCGCCACGTCCACCTCATCATCATAAAAATCCGCAATTTTTTCCAGCATCGCATCGAGGGCGCCTGTAGCTTCACCAACGGCGATCATCTGAACCACCATGGAAGGAAAGATTTTAGTTTCCGCAAGGGGTTCTGCAATGGTTCTTCCCTCGCTGATACTCTGTCTTGTTTTCATTATAGCGTTTTCTACAATTACATTTCCAGCGGTTTTACTAACAATATTAAGTCCCTCGAGAATCGGAACACCACTTCCCATCATAGTTGAAAGGGTTCGCGTAAATTTCGCCACAGCAACTTTCTTAAGCAACGGTCCGAATACCGGTGACTTCAACACAAGAGCATCAACGGTGAACCTCCCCTTTTCCGTGAGGTAAAATCTTCGGAATGCATATATAGCCAAGGCAACACCGGCAAGCATAATAAGGAAATAACTTTGCATAAATTCGCTTGCATTGACAAGAAATTGTGTGGGACCCGGTAATTCACCGCCCATGCCTTCAAACATCTTCTTAAAAACAGGAATAACCTTCATCAACAGAAGTGCAACGACAGCTATGGAGATAACGAGTACGCTGGCAGGGTAGGTCATCGCACCCTTGACCTTGCTCTTTAATTTCATAGCTTTTTCCATATAATTTGAAAGACGATTGAGAACAACGTCAAGAATACCGCCACTTTCCCCCGCAGCAACAAGATTGACAAAAAGTTCATCAAAGACCGCAGGGTGCTTATTCAAGGCATCGTGCAAGGTCGAGCCACCTTCAATATCTTCCTTTACTGATGTTATGATGTTAGCAAAGGTCTTGTTCTGCTCCTGTTGGGCCAATAAATCGAGACACTGGATAAGGGGAAGACCTGCATTGATCATGGTGGAAAATATTCGAGCAAAGACAACAACGTCCTTCTGCTTAACCCTCTGTTTGAGAAAGGGCAGATATTCCTTAATATCCTTTGGCTTTTTCTTTACGGTGATCGATTTGAAACCCTGCCGACGAAGAAATCCCCTGACTACAGACTCATCAGCAGCATCCATCTCTCCTTTTTTTACCTCACCCCTTTTTGTCGCTGCTTCCCATATGAACACCGCCATAACATCCATTCCTCCTTCAAACCCTTAAACTTTTCCCCACGCTCTCAATATCTCATAAAGGATAATTCCCGCCGCTACCGAAACATTTAGTGAGTCTATTTTGCCCATTATGGGAATCGAAAGAAGAAAATCACATTTTTTTTTGATGAGTGGCCTCATACCCTTTCCCTCGCTCCCCATCACAAGGCCGATATGACCCTCATAATCAAGGGTACTAACGTATTTACCTGATACAGGATCCGTACCGTATATCCAGAACCCTTTTTCTTTCAAATAGAGAAGAGTATTAGACAAGTTTACCACCACAGCAACGGGTATATGGTGGGCAGCCCCTGCGGATGCTTTCATCACAGATGCTGTTACAGATGCCGAACGATTCTCAGGTATAATAACTCCATTAGCCCCGCAACAATGAGCTGTCCTTATCAGGGAGCCCAGGTTTTGAGGATCGGTAATACTATCGAGAATGAGGATCAAATTTTTTTTAAAATCGTCACGGCGATTTGCAATAATGTCATCCACGCTGGAATAATCAAAGGTTTCACAAAGACCAAAAACACCCTGATGAACTTTCTGAGGCGCCTGTCTGTCTAAATAGCCCCTTTCTCTGAACTCTATAGGAATCCCCCTCAGTGTCGCGAGATTCAGAATTTTCTGAACAGCCTCTCCTCCCCTTCCTTGGGCAATAACGATTTTCTTAATCCTCCCATTCTGACTCTTGAGAGCCTCCAGCAGGGGATTAATACCAAAGATTAGCTGCACACTCTCGCTCCATTAATCTCCGTTTTAAGGAACCCTGAATATGACAATGAGCTTTTTGATTAAAAGCGCTATGATATTATACTACTTTTTCTCGCATTGCAAGACCTTCGGTGATCTCGTTTACAATCTCTTCGACCTTATGAACCGGATCCGCGGCGTTCCTGATGGGTCTGCCGACAACAATGTAATCAGCGCCCCGCATTATGGCATTTTTGACTGTAGATGTCCTTTTCTGATCATCATCCGCCGCTGTCGCCTCTCTCATACCAGGTGTTACAATGATAAAATCACGTCCACAGGTACTCCGAATAGTATCAATATCACGGGCCGATGCTACTACACCGGAAACGCCGGACTCCTGTGCAATTTTTGCAAGATGGAATGTAAGTTCACCCGCTGAGCAGTTAAATCCCATCTGCTTGAGATCCCCGTCGTTCAAACTCGTTAATACGGTTACAGCAAGGATTATGGGCATGGACAAGCCGCTTTCTTGCACTACCCGATTGACAGCGGCAACGGTTCCCTCCATCATCTCTCTCCCGCCGAGGGCATGAACGTTAAACATGTAAACCCCGTGCTCTACAGCCCCGACAGCGGCTCCAGCGACTGTATTCGGAATGTCATGAAACTTCAGATCAAGAAAGACTTTCTTGCCTCTATCCCGTATCATTTCTAGGATACGGGGACCATGTCGGGTAAAGGATTCCTTGCCTACCTTAAATATTCCTACATGATCCCTGAGGCGTTCGACCCACGAAGTTGCTTCTTCTATCCCTTCCCCAACGTCAAGGGCAAAAATAAGCATCTCCCGTGGATTTCTATTCAAGGTACTCTTCATCATCATCAATAAATTCAGTATCATCCAAGATGGGTTTATAATCAATTTTGATGCCCTGTAAATATTCAGGATTGACATACGTCACTTTTCCGGCGGCTATTTCTCTGAGGGCTGATACGATTTCCCTGTTATTTTTAGTATCCGTCAGAGGTTTCACACCCTTCAATAATTGTCTTGTCCTTCTTGCCGTCAGCACAACCAGAGCAAATCTGTTTTTAGCCGCCTTCAATGAATCTTCAACAGTAATCCTTGCCATATATTCAATAACCTCCTCATACAAGAAAACACTTTATTTTATTTGCTGATCTTTCCCTTCTACTTTTTTCTGCCACATATATTGCCCTTAGAGTATCAATGGCAGTCTCTATTCGATCATTAAAAATCACATAATCATACCATATACTTTCCTTTATTTCATCTAAAGCCTTATCCGTGCGTTTATTCATCATTTGTTCGCTTTCAAACCCTCTTTTGTTCAACCTTTTTTTTAACTCCCCTATCGATGGGGGCAGGATAAAAACAAATACTCCGCCCGAGTATTTGTTTTTTAATGCCTTTGCACCTCGCGTCTCAACATCCAGGATAAGATCAAGGCCCTTCTCTAAAAACGCCTTCATTGTTTTCGCCGATGTCCCGTAAAGGTTGCCGGAATATTCTTCCCACTCAGCAAATTCTCCCTGAGTTATTCGGTCTCTAAACGCCTCATCGGAAATAAAATAATAATCCTTTCCGTCCTCCTCTCCGGGACGGGGAAGCCTGGTAGTATAGGAAACGGAAAAAAGCATATTCGGGCACATTTTTAAGACCTCTCGCAAAATAGAAGTCTTACCGGTACCTGAAGGTGCAGAAACAACAATGTACAATCCGTCCGAATCCTTGAAATCGCTTTTATTCAATGTTCTGTACCTGTTCTCTTATTCTGGCAAGCTCACTTTTGATCTCAATGACCTTGCGGGATATATCCGCATCACTGCTTTTGGAACCTATTGTATTAATCTCTCTGATCATCTCCTGAATTATGAAGTCAATGTTCCTTCCGGCGGCATCAATACTCTTTAATAGATCCCCAAACTGATGTATATGGCTCTTAAAACGGACAATCTCCTCCGTTATATCACTTTTTTCAGCCATGATGGCTACCTCCTGGCATAATCGCAGATCATCGAGTACCATCCCTCCCGTAAGCTCTTTTACCCGCTCACTAAGTCGTTTTTGATACTCTACGGTA
>JAPLJS010000113.1 GCA_026388545.1 Deltaproteobacteria bacterium | reverse complement strand
ATTTCTTTTCCATTTTCTTTCATGCGTTTTGCTCCTTACTCCCTTCCTTGCAGGATACGGGATCTTTTTCAAAGTCCCTGGCAACTGTTCGGGTTAATTCAGAGATGGCGGTGGCGACCCTCGCTCTCCCACGGGCTCTTTATTCCCAAGGATTGGTCGGCCTGCCACCGAAACAACGCTATAACCGGTAATGCAGCATTTACCTATATAACAAGGAACCGATGATCTTACATTATGTTTTTTACTTGCCGAGTTACCCACAGCAAAGAGCCCGTACATGCCACGAGAATAAGAAAATCTATTGGCATGTACGCTCTCTTTGTTGTGGATAACTCTAACATACAAGGATTAAGGTGAGGGTGACTTTCATGCTTTCGTGATGCCCCACGGGGCATGATGGTTCTCCATATTAAAAAAAGTTGGCCATATGGCCAACCTCTTATTTGCATACCATGATTCAAAAACCGAGAGTATCACAGGTTACGAATTATCGGGCATGTCCGGCCATTCCTTTTCTTGCATAGTTACGATTCGCTTCGGGACTTTTTCTCCGCTTCGTCAATGTCTTTCTCCTTGATGGTGAAATCCCTCGTATAATCAGGACAATGGACATACCCTGAAGAATCTATTGATACGGTAAACCTTTTTGTACAGTTTTCTCTCCACGCACAAATTGAACAGTACTTTTTCTCTGTTCCCATGATAATTAACCTCTTTTCTGATGCACTGTCTGAATCGACGATTACAGTATCAGTATATTTATACGAATTTGAAGTCAAGAGATTTTGATGGAAGCCGTCAATAGTGGAAATACAGATAGTTCATAGCATCAACACCCACGAAGAGATAGACCACAGCGGCAATGGATAAAAAAGGGCCGAAAGGCACTGCATATTTCATGTCCTTCCCCTTTGCGATCATCATTGAAATGCCGACAAAAGCGCCGAGCAAAGAGCTGACGAACAGGATAAAAAACAGTGATTTCCATCCCAAAAAGGCCCCAAGCATGGCCAACAGTTTGATATCCCCTCCGCCCATACCCTCTCTTTTCGTGATGAGTTCATAAGAGAATGCAATCGCAAACAGGCACCCGCCACCGATGAAAATCCCCAGAAGCGCCTCCAGGACAGGAACATCCATAAAGAAAACAGCAAGCAGAAAGAAGAGAGGTATCCCCGGTAATGAAATGACATCGGGAATTATCTGGTGATCGAAGTCAATGAAGGTGATGACAATCAATGCACAGGTGAATATGAAAGAAAAGAGGTATTTCAGGCCAAGACCAAATTTCCAGAATAACAGCAGTGACAGGAGGGCTGTAATCGCTTCTACAATGGGATACCGGAGAGAAATCTTTTCGTGACAGTCCCGGCACTTCCCCCGTAAAACAAGGTAGCTGATGATAGGTATATTATCGTAAAATCTGATGGCATGCATGCATTTCGGGCAATGCGAGGCAGGAAAGACGATAGATTGACCCTCGGGAATTCGACAGATTAACACATTGAGAAAACTCCCAACGGCAGCACCTGCAACAGTGAAAAAGATATCCAGAAATACGTCCATGAAACCCTATCTACTCACGTGTCTCGTAATTCGCACTGCCATTAGCCATCCTTCCGGTCCCATTCGTAAGGGATGTCATTATCGTGGGGATGGACTCTGAATTCGTCCGGATCTTTATAATTGTAAACATCCGTAGGGGTATTGACGACCACGGCCTCCTCTGTAGATATACACTTGAACCCGTGATACACATAGGGAGGAATGTGCACCAGGACAGGGTTGTGCTCACCGGCAAATACTTCGTTTACCTCACCGTATGTTGCAGAATTCGGCCTGCCGTCATAAAGAACAATCTTCATCATCCCTTTCACAACGGCCATGTTGTCATACTGCTTTTTATGATAATGCCAGCCCTTTACCACTCCGGGATTGGCGGTTGTCATATACACCTGGCCGAATCCTTTAAACATCTCATCGTCCATGCGCAGAATCTCCATCAACCTGCCCCGCTCATCCGGTATGACCCTCAGCTTTTTAATCATAACCCCTTCGATCATATTTTATGTACTCCTGTCTTTGCCGCCATATTTCCCGCATACCGGAGGGAGTCAAATGCCCCCTCTCGTAACAATCGCGTTTCCCTATATCACATTAAAAACCCCTCAACAACAGAAACATTCTTTTGCTATTCACCCTTTACATCTATGACAGGCGTGGTATAACGTGCAAAATATTTATGAATGGGAGCCAGCTTCTCAATGGACGAATTCTACATGAAACGGGCCCTCAGGCTCGCACAAAAGGGAGGGGCATGGGTGAGTCCAAATCCCATGGTGGGAGCAGTTATTGTAAAGGAACACCGGATTATTGGAGAGGGGTATCATCAAATATTCGGAGGCAACCACGCCGAAGTCAATGCAATCAATAATGCATCCGAAACGATCGATGGTTCAACCATCTATGTAAACCTTGAACCCTGTACCCATTACGGAAAGACCCCCCCCTGCTGTGAAAGCATTATTGCCTGCAAACCTGCCAGAGTGGTAATCGGAACTCCTGATCCCAATCCGATAATCTCCGGCAGGGGCATCGAATCCCTGAAACGTCACGGCATAGAGACAACCGTGGGTGTCCTGGAAGAATCATGCAGACGGCTCAATGAACGGTTTTTTAAGTTTATCCGGACAGGGACTCCCTTCGTAACCCTCAAGTTCGCTCAGACCATTGACGGGAGAATTGCCACTGCAGTAGGGCATTCCCGGTGGATCAGTTCGGAAAAATCTCTCAGATTTGCCCATATGTTAAGAAGCCATCACGATGCTGTCCTTGTCGGCGTGGGTACTTTATTGAAGGATGACCCGGAACTTACCGTACGCCTCATCAGGGGAAGGAACCCCGTCAGAATCGTTGTTGATTCCTGTTTGCGTATATCTCCGGATGCACGAGCTCTGAAAAATCAAGACATTGCAAAGACAATGATTGCAACCACCATTCATGCCGGCAGTGAAAAACGGGCCCGGCTTGCGGAAATGGGTATAGAAACAATGCTCGTTGAACACGATAATGATCGTCGTGTTGATCTGACAAAACTTCTCGTTGAACTGGGAAAAAGAAATATCTCTTCCGTCCTTGTTGAAGGGGGGGCAGCCATCATCACATCTCTGTTAAAGGCAAAACTGCCTGACAGGGTGGTGATCGTCATTGCTCCGAAGATCGTGGGAAAAGGAGTGGAGGCGGTCGGTGATCTGAAAATTCAAAGCATGGATGAAGCCCTCAGGCTCGCTTACAGAAAAATCCGAAGGCTTGGCGATGACCTGATTATCGACGCAAGAATTGAGAAATAACAAAGGTTCATCCGGTTGTGATGCATACTTTCTGAAAGCCACAAATCAGCCGCTTTGAACAAAATACTGGACTTCGAATCATAATCGTTGATGTTATTTTACAAGTATTTATGATAAATGTGATAGAAAAATGACAACCGTAGAAAAAAGGGAAGTGTCCCGAATTAATTGAATTAATTCAATTTCTATAAGGAGGGCAAAGTTATGGATACGTTAAAACAGGAAGCATTGAATGTGATCGCAAAAATTCCAGAGACGGCAGACATCGACACGATTATGTACCGGCTCTATGTTGTCGATAAAATTCGGAAAGGCAAAGAGGCGGCTGAAAGAGGTGAAACAATATCAATTGAAGACTTAAAACGGGAAATCGAGTCATGGTGATCTGGACCAATCCGGCAAAAGCTGACTTAAAGTCTATTCACGACTTCATTGCATCAAATTCGAAATATTACGCAAAAAAAGTCACGCGGGATATCGTCGAAAAAACGGATACATTGAATAAATTTCCTATGATCGGCCGGATTGTTCCTGAAACCGATAACGAGAAGATTCGAGAAATATTCGCCTATTCTTACAGGATCATTTACGAAATCAAGCCGGACTGCATTTGCATATTGGGTATTGTTCATGGAAAACAGGAATTATCTCCGACGCATCTCTACACCGTGCAGGAACAGGGTGGACATAAATGAAGTCGAATTAGTGCAACGAAAATGATTCATACATCCTTCTAAAGTTGTATAGATTTTTAATCTCTCAGGGAATTCAGTGTAGAGTAGAGAACTGGCAATGACCGCTTTAGGCTGGCTTATCTGTTTCCGCCCCTTTCGTCTGACGGTGCCTAAATAGCCGCACCATAGTTGCCTTGCCAATCCTCCCTCATCAAACCGTGCATGCGATTTGCCCGCACACGGCTTTCCGATGTTCTTCACTACAAGGCATGCGCCCTCTGCCAGACCGCTGTTGTCGGCACTTTGTAAAGCCCGTACCTCTCGTACAACGCCCGGTATTTAAACCTGGCGTATCCCGTCTTCCTGTCTCTGACCTTGTGCCGCTTGCGCAGATGCGTTATCAACCGCTCCTCCACATGGTGCCGTACTTGGCCCATTGCTTTGCTGCAATTGCGATAGTGAAAGTAGCCTACCCAGCCGCGCACGGCGGCGTTGACCTCGTTCACTACCCATTCAAGCGGCATTATCGTCCGACTTCTTGTCGTCAGATTGGTGACCCGGTCTTTGATGGTTTGCAGGGATTTCTTTGAAGGTTGGACATGAGGGTAATGATTCCCCGTCTTTCTGCCTTTCCCCATACAGATCGTAAATCCAAGGAAGTCGTACTTCCCCTCGAAGGCATTGACTATCCGCGTCTTTGCCTCGTTCAGGGTGAGTCCCAGTCTCTCCAGTATTTTACGCAATATCACCATTGGACGATTGGTTCCACGCCGACACAGGACAACAATATCATCCGCATAGCGCACTATGCGTGCGCCGAGTTTCTTCTCCAGTTGATGCCGTTCCCATATCCTGTCCAGAAGGTGCAGGTAGAGGTTGGACAACAACGGTGAGATTACTCCCCCCTGCGGTGTGCCTTTGCGATTGCCTTTGCCGCCGCTGATGTTCCTTTGCTTTCCATCCTTATCCTCTTCCTTAACCGGGGCTTTGAGCCACATCTTGATGATGCGCAATATCTCGCCATCACTGATCCGCTCGGCGACCACGGCCAGAAGGTTGGTATGGGGAATGGTATCAAAGTACTTGCTCAAATCTGCATCGATGATTTCCGTATGCCCTCTGTTCATGGCATAGGCTACATCATCAACTGCCTGGTGGGCTGACTTTTTGGGTCTAAATCCGTATGAGGTCTCACAAAAGTCCGCTTCAAAGATCGGTTCAATGACCAGTTTTACGGCCATCTGAGCTACCCTGTCCCGGATGGTCGAGATACCTAACGGACGCTTATCACCGTTGCTTTTTGGTATCATGACCCGCTTCACGGGGTCGGGTCGGTAGGTCTTATTCTTCAGTGCCTCTCCCAACTCCGCCACAAAGGCGGCTACCCCTTCTCCCGTCTCGATGGCCTCGAAGGTAACACCGTCTATCCCGGCGCTCCCTTTATTGGCCCTGACAAGGTTGTAGGCGTGACTGAGGATGTCCGCCCGGTATACCTTGTCGTACAAGGCGTAGAAACGATAGGCTTTCTCCTGTTTGGCCTTGATGTAAAGCTTCCTCTGTAGTGTCCTGATGTTTTCGGGGGTTGTTAGCATCTCTGCAATCCCTTATCCCTCCACTCTTCGGTTGCATGAACAAAGTAGGGCCCCTTCCCTCGGGCAGGGTTATGTTGTCCCTTGCCCTCAAACGGTACTTCGAACCCCTCCGACTCCCGATATAGCCCGCCGCGATTTCGTTGCCTTATACGCGCCGGTTGATATTCCTCAAACATCACCATATCGGGTCTCCAGCACTGGACTGTTTATCTTCCACAACATGCCGACCCTGCTACCCCGGAAGATCCCACGGACCGCTTCCGTTTTCCAAGTCCCTGTCTTCGGCCTTCCCCATGTGTCCACTGGGTCGGCATCTCCATTAGAGTTTAACGAGGCTACGTGTAGGTTCACTTGCGTTACGGCCTGCTGCTTTGCCAATTGGAAACTTACGACCCCTTGTTACCAAGACGCCGCTCCCTTGAACTACCGGGGCGAATCGGACAATTCCCCGGACGGGACTTTAACCCGCTAGATAAACAGTTGTTACTGCGTACGGACACATAACTTAATTTGGAAATTACATGTTATGTCCCCAGAAAAACCCGAACAAATCGTTGAGCCCGTAAAAAAGCTTCTTGAAGATCTCCCTCCTTCTGATCCTTTTCCTTTGAATAGCGTGGCTTTTCGATTTGCTGAAGGTAATGATGGCATCTATATCCTTGTTTGAAAAATATTGTCCTTGATGGAAGGAAACCTCAGTGATTGGGATTGTGAATGGCTTAAGAAATCTGAACAGGTTCACAGCAAGATTATACAAAGGATAGAATGATTTGCTTACAGAAGCGTTACCGTCGCCAAAGTATCCGACGGCGTCAAAATTTTTACCCCTTCCAAAGCCTGCCCGAACAGGTGGCCGAAATCGCGACGGTCGCCGGTGACAAAAATATCGACCTTCCCCTGGAGGGCCGCGGCAAGAACGGGGGCATCCTTTTGGGCCAAGTGTAGCCGCGCCGCCTGGATGACCCATTGGGGATGTGGTTCCGGCAGGATGTTCACCTGTTGCATCAGCATGGTCATATCCTCAAGTTTGTCCGGCGCTTTTTTCCGTATATTCCTGACGGCCTCCTCATGGGCAAAGGCAGATGTGCAGAGAGAACATTTTCCCGCCGCAGCCAATCGGAACAATCCCCGTGACAGGCCTTGGGCGCTGTAGGCGGCTGTGAAAATTACGTTGGCATCGAGAAACAGTTTCATTTTTTCAAGGCGCGATCGAGCAAGGACGCCTGATCCGGCGTCATCCTGTCTTCTTCCATGAAGGAAGCGATCCGCTCATCGCTGTAGATTTCAATCGGATAGACGCCCACCTGTCTCAGGACAATAGCCCCGTCATCGGTTGCATCCACCAGAAGCGGCGTTTCGCCGCTGATGCCCGCCTTCTGCAGAATCGCCTTGGGTAACGAAAGCTGCCCTTTCTTTCCTAATTTGATCAGTTGCATCTCTTTTCTCCAGGAAATACGTTTTCCGGAAAGCCGGATTAGGGATAATTATACCCATTGAGACGTCTCATGGCAAGACAATTATTGCGTTTCGCTTATCTTTTATTCAATCTGCATATCCTTGTTGAGCAGAACCCGGAACTCAATCTCCCTATCCGGTTTTCCGCCACCGCCAATTCCAATACCGCTATCGCAGTCACGCAAGACTGCGAATAATAATGTGTACATACTGCCTTCTGAACTTTTTCTTGAATACCGGATGAAACGTGCAAAATCTTGACAGTAAATTCCCCGCTCATAGAGAATGAGACCATCTTCCTTAAAGAAATGATAGACATATCGATATGTTTGATGTAAATTTCATATCGAAATGAACAAGGCAAAAGGACATGCAATTAATATGGGAAGTGTCCCTCATCTTTACGCGCCACCCTACACAATGACCACGGAAATCGTCCATTTGATCGCAGAGATATGTGAGATCGTGGGGCGATTTTCTCCAACGGCCGATGTCATGATCACCCCCCGGTTGCGACGCGAGAACCGCATCCGAAGCATCCAGGGGTCCCTGGCGATCGAGCAGAATTCCCTCTCACTGGATCAGGTTACGGCGGTCATCGAGGGACGGCGCGTGTTGGGATCGCCGCGGGAGATTCTGGAGGTGCGCAATGCCTTCGCCGCTTATGAGGCGTTGCCGCACTGGTCGCCCACTGAAATGGACGATCTATTGGCCGCGCATCGCCTTCTGATGGCGGGTTTGGTGGATGAACCGGGCGTGTTTCGCCGAAGCGGGATCGGCGTTTTCAAGGATCAACAGGTCGTGCATGTCGCACCGCCGGCGCAACAGGTTCAGAAGCTGATGGCCGATTTATTGAATTGGTTGAAAACCACATCGGAACATCCATTGATCGCCGGTTGCATCTTCCATTACGAGTTCGAGTTCATTCATCCGTTTGCAGACGGCAACGGCCGGATGGGACGACTCTGGCAGACATTGATCCTGAGCCGGTGGCAACCGTGGCTGGCCTTTGTTCCGGTGGAATCGGTGATTCGTGAACGACTGGAGGCGTATTATCAGGCATTGCGCCAGTCCGACCAGCAGGCCGAAGCTACCCGCTTCATCGTTTTCATGCTCGAAGCCCTGCGCGACACCCTGGAGCAGCTTGCCGCCGCCGACCAAGTAAGCGACCATGTAACCGATCAAGTAAAATCCTTCCTGCGCGTCCTGTCGGCGGGTGACATGACCCTTTCCGAGGTCATGAAGAAGCTGTCACTCGCACACCGACCCAGCTTTCGGAGCAATTACGTTCATCCGGCCCTGAAAATGGAACTTGTCGAGATGACGCAACCGGATTCGACGCGCAGCCCCACCCAGCGGTATCGACTGACGATGAAAGGCCGTGGAATGTTGGAGGGGTTGAGAAAATGAACCTCAAGCAAGCCAATGAACCTTGGTTGGATTCTGTAGCCGCAGACTGGACTTCGAGGCGACAGCCAAGGGTGTTGGCTATCCGGCAGTAGATGACAAGGATTTTAACTCTTTTCAGGTTTCTCTTCCCCCGCTGCCGGAACAGGGGCGGATTGCGGCATATCTGGATGCGAGGTGTGCGTCCATCATCACCTCTCTGTTAAAGGCAAAACTGCCTGACAGGGTGGTGATTGTCATTGCTCCGAAGATCGTGGGAAAAGGAGTGGAGGCAGTCGGTGATCTGAAAATTCAAAGCATGGATGAATCCCTCAGACTTGCTTACAGAAAAATCCGAAGGCTTGGTAGTGACCTGATCATCGACGCAAAAATTGAGAAATAGCTATTGGTTCATCCGGTTGATGCATAGCTTCCTGAAGTCCACAAACAAGCCAAGTCAGGGAAAGCTAATGATTTCAAGCGGCAAAAAAGCATCTGATCCTAAATCACGTTGACATGCAAAAAAGATTCTCCTATATTGGCCACATAAAAGGGGAATACTGATCAAAGCTGATTAGCAGCACATACTGATAATCATGTCGCCGATTCTTTATCTTCAACAAAGAATCATGGATCATTGTACGACGGACGTGAAATTTCGTGTAATCCACACTTTATTAGCGTATAATATTTCAGGTAAGCAATTATGGGAAAGCAAGAAATAATCAAAATCATCAGAAACATCAAGCCAGAGATGGAATCCCACTACGGAGTCCAGCGGCTGGGCCTGTTTGGCTCCTATGTTAGGGAGAAGCAGAAAAAGAAGAGTGATATCGATATACTCGTCACATTCAACCGTGATATCGACCTCTTCGACTTTTTGGACCTGCGCGAATATCTCGAAAGCCAGCTCCATGTCAAGGTTGATCTGGTCATGGAATCCGCTCTAAAGCCAGCCATTGGTAAACGTATTCTGTCCGAGGTCGAATATGTCTAAGGGGCGGGAGATCTCCGATTACATTGATGATATTATAACTGCTATTACCGACGTCGCGGAGTTTACCCACGGAATGCCTTATGAAATGTTTGAAACTGACAAGAAGACGGTCCATGCGGTGATCAGGTGTCTTGAAGTCCTCGGTGAAGCAGCCAAACACATTCCGACATCATTCAGAAAAAAACATCCCGATATTCCCTGGACTAAAATGGCTGGCATGCGGGACGTTCTCATCCACGATTACATGGGGGTTGACCTGAAGACCGTCTGGAAGGTTGCACAGGAGCGTTTGCCGGCGTTGAAACCCCTGTTCGAAGGATTAAAACCTACAAAGAAAAATTAAACGGCATTGCCCTCTCTGCATCTCGAATTCCCCAATGATCATTTCCGCTCCTCTCTTCGAAGCCTACCTTAAGTGCCCTTCCAAATGGCATAATGGGGTCAGGCTTTAAAATGGATGAATCGCTCAGACTCGCTTACAGAAAAATCCGAAGGCTTGGTAATGACCTGATTATCGACGCAAGAATTGAGAAATAACTATTGGTTCATCCGGTTGATGCATACTTCCGAATAAGCGTCATTCTGCAACTGCGCAACAGAATGACGCTTATTCGCAATGAACATCTCTGTCGTGCCCTGTTTATCCCGGAGTGAACACATCCAATCATAAAAGCTGCCAAATAAAAAACCGTATAGGAGGACGATTTTTAACCGTTGTTCTTGTATAACAATTTTCACGAACCGTCTGGTATATTGTTCTCCTTATTTTATCTTCACAAATAAGCTGATCGGTGGTATTGAAAGACAAACTGAGTCAACGGAGGGCTGCATTATGATCGGTTTTGATCGGATTACCTTTGATTCACAGATCATGGGAGGGCGTGCCTGCGTCCGGGGCATGCGTGTAACCGTGTCATTGATCCTGAACCTGGTAGCCAATGGAATGGGCACAGAGGAAATCCTTGACACCTATCCCTCTATCGAACACGATGACATCCGGCAAGCACTTCATTACGCTGCATGGCTGGCTGAAGAAGAACTATACCCAATAGAGATAAAAACGGCATGAAATTTCTTGCCGACATGGAATTTCTCCAAAGACGGTCTCCTTCCTTAATTCTTTGGCGCATGACGCCGTCCATCTTAATGATCAAGGTATTCAAAGGGCATTCGATTCGTTCATCCTGGAAAAAGCTCTGAATGAAGGCCGCGTCCTGCTGACTCATGATCTTGATTTTGCGGAACTGCTCGCGGCCAGTGGCGGCAAAGCGCCCAGTGTAATCGTATTCCGCCTTCGGAACATGCATCCGGATCGCGTCAATATATGCCTGAATATGATCATGAAAATGCATATCGAAGCACTTGAAAAGGGTGCCATCATAAGTGTTGATGAAGGGCTCATCCGAGTACGGTACCTGCCAATATAGTCAATATCGGGTTAATCAGAAACAGCTACCGATTATCATGCTTTCTCTTAATGAGTGGCTGTTGTCCCCCAAGTTCCGTTCTTGTTGAAGGAAGGGCAGCCATCATCACATCTCTGTTAAAGGCAAAACTGCCTGACAGGGTGGTGATCGTCATTGCTCCGAAGATCGTGGGAAAAGGAGTGGAGGCAGTCGGTGATCTGATAATTCAATGCATGGATGAATCGCTCAAACTCGCTTACAGAAAAATCCGAAGGCTTGGCAATGACCTGATTATCGACGCAAGAATTGAGAAATAACTATCGGTTCATCCGGTTGATATACTTCCTGAAAGCCTTATCCCTTTGATTTCTTTTTTCATAGTAGATTTCTTATGTAAATAGTGATAGTTAAAAAACAATATGTAATGTCAGAGATTAAAATTCCGGAACCATTCAACCTTATATGAGGGTAGTATGAACTGATTACTGACACCCCGTTTCGAAAGAGCGGGGATTTGTAACTACTAAGACCAGGGCTGGATTTCATCACGTCTTGTAACCGACAGATTTATTTGATTTTATGATCTGAATATATTATATGTTCGCATAGAATGGTAGAGTGACTATGAAACTAATGATAAAATTAGTATCGACCGATATTGAATACAATATATTTTTTAAAGAACCACTATTTAATTACATTGAGAAGGATTGGAATCTTCATGTATTAAGAAATTTGATAAAGATTTATGATTTGAAGCTGAATGACATAAAAATAAATCAGCTATCGCCTTCGGATAATCTTTACCATTTTATGAAGTTTTTTGGTCAGAGCTCATTTGATGTTTCCCTTGGGTTAGAGCAAATTTCTTCGATGATCAGATTTGCTATTAGTGAAGAGCAAATCTGTGATTTGAATCTGAGGCTCTCTGGGATTTATTTAAATTCGACGATTGTTCGGCAAAGATTTGCGCTTTATCAGCAAGCAGAAGTGGAGGGAGATGTTAATGAGTTTATTGCGTATCTGAATCCGTGGATTCCATCTGATTTCAAAGGAGTGTTGGCTGGAAAAGGAGTTACCTATCATTTTGAAATCCCGGATGACAATGCAATACTTCATTGGAGTTTAGCAAATTCGTTGCCTATTAAAGGAGGCTTATTCCTCAGTTGTCAATTAACATTTGAGCCAAATAATTATGATTTTAAGAAATCTTTTGAATTAGCAAGAGGTTACTATTATTCATTTATGGACTCGCTAGGTATAGCAGTTCAGATGGAGCGGAAATAATATGAGCGCAATTGCGTCAAATATGTTTGGATTTCTTCATCAAGAGCAAATTTCACATCAGCGACCAAGGCAAGAACCGACTGGGGCCATTCAAGTTCCAGGAGTACAGCAAAGCGGGCTATCTGCGGATTATGAATTAATGCGGAGAATAGCTGCTATCGAATCGGAATTAAAAAAATTGGTTGGTTCCTTAAATGTATTCATTCTGCCTATAAATAGTCTCAATAGCAAGAAATGGAAATTAAGAAAGCCTCCCTTAACCGTTATAGTTGAAAGAAGGGGTGAGGAGGAATTCATTGCCTGCTTATACGACATAAATCTATATGGTTACGGTGATTCTATTCCAGACGCACTGGATGAACTGCGATATGCTATCGTTAGCCAATATGAATTCTTATCAGAAAAGAAAAAAGAAATTGAATTGGGAGAACTGCCGGAAAGGCAATTAGGCTTCTTAGACGAAATTGTGGAGCAAGTCAGTGCTTGATCTCGATGGCATTAAAATCGTTTTTGACAAACTCAAGGATAAGGATGAGCCAGGAGAGCTCGAATGTATTGAAGGTGGGCGAAAAGAGAAACGTTATTCATACTATTATAAAGGCAAAGCAATCTTTACTTTTGGTTTGACAAGAAGTTCTTCTGCAAAGTCAAAAAGGTTTAATTATATTCCAGAGCAAATGTGCCTATTGAGAAGTGAATATCGAAAGATGCATGATTGTTCGTGGTATAAAAAACAGTATAATGAAAAAATAGACTCAATGGCAAAATAGACAAGGAACTCGGTCTATACATTGCCGCCATTTTCAAAATTTCCTAATTATCAATATCGGTCTTTTCTGTCTTTTGGGTCTTTTGCGTCTTTTGGTTGCGTCTTTTGGGGGTCGCGTCTTTTGTGCTCTTTTGTGGGTCGGACCAAGTTAATTCATTGATATTTCAATATATGTGTTCCCAAAATAGGCTTTTTAAAGCCTTAGAGTATCCTTTTCGGGATCAAAATGAGCATTATAAGGAACAAAAGGTTCTTGAAAAAAATATCATTGATACGCTTGGAACCACTTTTTCATGCCTAAAAAAGTGGTTCCAAGGCTGAAAATAAGCCCTTTTATTAGCATATTAACCCTTAATTCAATCAGTTATCTTGGTCCGACCCCATTACCTAAGGAGATGAACATGAAAAAGATATTAGGAATTCTATTTATTCTTACCTCTGTGATTATTGCGGGTTGTCAACCGGCAAATGTCACTGCCGTTAATTGGGACTCCGGCGTAAGTGGCACCAATGCTCAAGTGCGGTGTGAGCAAGTGGACATGAGAAACAAAGCTGAAATGGACCGTATTTTTGCCAAATATGATGGCTGGAAACTGGTCTATATCTCCGAGTACACAACCGGTAACAGACTTGGCACGGACGCCGCTGTGTGCTTCGAGCGAGCGAAATAAGACATAACGATGTCATTAACCAAATTGCCATAATCAAAAAGCAGATAATTCCTCATAACCACGCCTTCCAGCGGAGGCGCTAAAGCGGCGCGCCGCTGGAGGCTATCATTACTCACTTACGATCCTTAATTTTCAGTTCTAATATTCGTCCACTGCTGAACAGTTCTAGGTATAAGTCAGTCAAGGCTCAATTCAACAGATTATCAACTCAAAAGTACGCATGAACCGGATGAACCTTAACCCTATTCATATTGCAATCTTCTCTGCAACCCTGATCCCATCCAGAGCGGAACTGATGATCCCTCCGGCATAGCCCGCCCCTTCGCCGCAGGGGTAGAGCCCGGCCACATTAACACTCTGACCTTCCGGGCCTCTCACTATCCTGACGGGAGATGATGTTCTGGTTTCAACGCCGATCAAGATTGCATCCTCCGTAATAAATCCCCGCATCTTCCGGTCAAACTCGATAATCCCCCGTTTCAGGGCCTCAACTGCAAACTGAGGCAGAGCTTCACGCAACGATACCAATTTCACTCCGGGGGAAAAACTGGTCTGATTCGGGAGAGTTTCAACTCTGTCCTGTAAAAAATCAACTAACCGTTGCGCAGGGGCCTGATAATTTCCTCCCCCCAGGACAAAGGCCTTCTTTTCCCAGTATCTCCGAAATTCAAGACCGCTTATCGGTTGGAGGCCGGCTCCCGCAAAGTCTTCAACGCAAACGGTAACCACGACAGCGCTGTTGGCATACGCACTCCCTCTCCGGTAGCGGCTCATGCCGTTGGTAACCACCCCTCCTTCCTCAGAGCTGCAGCCGATAACAGAACCGCCGGGACACATGCAAAATGAATAAACAGACCGGTTAATTTTATTCAGTTTCGCCGTCAGAAAATAATCTGCAGGCGGCAGATCCGGATGACCTTGCCATTTGCCGTACTGAATGCTGTCGATCAATTCCTGGGGATGCTCGATGCGGAGACCGATTGCGAAGGGCTTTGGTTCGAGATACACACCATGCTCGTAAAGCCTGCCGTAGATATCTTCCGCACTCTGACCGGCAGCCAGAATCAGATTGTTTGTTCTTATTTCCTCCCTGCCGTTGACAACAACCCCCTCGACTTTCCCCCGGTGAATCAAAAAATCCGTAACCTTCGATTCAAACCGGACTTCACAACCCAGTTCTATAAGCCTCTTCCGGAGGTTGACCACTACTTCCCGCAACCTGTCCGTTCCTATGTGTGGCTTCGCATCAGTCAATATTTCAGAAGGGGCACCTGCATCAACAAGGGTTCTTTTGACCCATTCCGTATGCGGATTCTTCACCCGGCTTGTCAGTTTGCCGTCAGAAAATGTGCCTGCCCCACCCTCCCCAAAGTGAACATGACTCTCCGTATTCAGAATTCCCCTCTCCCAGAAGGCCTGAACATCGATTATGCGCTCAGGAACGCTCTTGCCTCTTTCGAGGAGAAGTACAGGAATTCCTCTCTCTGCCAGCGTGAGCGCTGCAAAGAGGCCGGCGGGCCCACATCCCACGATTACCGGTCTTTTGTCCGGTTTCATTGTTACCGGGTAACACGTCGGCACCTTTTCCTCCGGCAGAACCTCACTTATTACGCCTTCTTTCCCCGTCAGATCGATGCCGTCCGGCACGGACACATCCACCGAATACATGAACCGCGGCGGTTTTCTTCTCCGGGCATCGATCGATTTTCTTACCACCGTAAGAGACGAAACAGCTTCATACGGAATATTGAGAAGCGATGCGGCCTTTTCCCTCAATATTCCTTCGCTTTCGCCGAGGGAAAGTACTATGTTGGTTATCCTTAATCTCCGCACGATTTCACCATTGAAAAAATATCATGATTGTTGTAAAGCAAATAACCCTAGATGGGATTGCTGTAAATATGATTTAATTTAGGAACCTATTATGCCGTGGTATGCTGTTCATACACGAAGCCGTCATGAAGACAGGGCATACACTGGCCTTGTCCAGAAATCGCTCCATACTTTTCTGCCCAAGATAGAGGTATGGAGCCAACGAAAAGACAGACGCAAGAAGATCATGATCCCCATGTTTCCGGGGTACCTCTTTGTGGAACTTTTATCTGTGGATAGCGAAACGAGACTGAATGTTCTCAAAACCTTCGGGGTCGTTCGGATACTCGGAAAACCAAAGGGAGCTGAGCCGATATCGGTTCCTGATGCCAAGATAGAAGCCATCCAGCGCCTCGTGCAGTCCAAGGTGGAGATTCAGCAAATCCAATATCCCAAGATCGGTGAACCGGCCTTGATTACTGATGGACCGTTCAAGGGTATTGAGGGTCTCGTTGTAAGCACAGACTATAGCAAAGAACTCTTCGTCATATCCATAGAACTCCTTCAACGATCGGTGGCCATTAAACTTGAAGGGTTTCAGATTAAAAAGATTTAACCATTGAATGCCTTCATTGCTTC
>JAPLJS010000112.1 GCA_026388545.1 Deltaproteobacteria bacterium | reverse complement strand
CCACCGTTTTTAATCTGCCGATTGCCGCATTCGTTACGATCTTTACACCGAGTTTTTCCAGGTAATCCACTTCCGCATCGACGATCGCCTTGGGAAGACGGAACTCGGGAATGCCATAGATCAAAACGCCGCCCGACTTATGCAGGGCTTCGAAAATCGTTACATCGTGGCCGATTTTTACCAGATCACCGGCTATGGTGAGTCCTGCAGGCCCGGCGCCGACTACGGCGATCTTTTTACCTGTTGGCGGAGCTATCTCGGGAATTAAAATATTGCCGGACTCACGCTCAAAATCCGCCGCGAAGCGTTCAAGTCTTCCGACAGCTACGGGATCGTCTTTCTTGCCAAGGATACAGACCTTCTCACACTGATCTTCCTGGGGGCAGACTCTTCCACATACAGCGGGCAGACCGTTTGTTTCCTTAAGTTTGCGGGCTGCTCCGATAAAATCTCCATCCGCAATCAACTTTATGAATTCGGGAATCTTAACATCGACAGGACAACCTGCTACGCACGCCGGTTTTTTACACTGAATACAGCGCTTTGCCTCTGTCATAGCGATTTCCGCTGTATATCCGTACGGGACCTCGTCGAAGTTGTTTACACGTTTTTTGGGGTCCTGTTCAGGCATTGCCTGACGGGGAATCTTTTCCTTCTTTTCTTTCTTTTCCTTATTTTCCATGGCATTCACACCTGTATCTCTCCGTCGCCTGCTTTTCCTGCTCGTTATACATTTTGAGGCGGGTTATTAATAAATTGAAATCGACTTCATGGCCGTCAAACTCCGGACCATCCACACAGCCAAACTTTGTCTTTCCCCCTACCGATACACGGCATGCACCGCACATCCCTGTGGCATCGACCATGATCGGGTTCAGACTTACGATGGTCTTTAAACCATACGGCTTCGTCACATTGGCAAGAACCCTCATCATCGGTACCGGCCCGATGGCGTACACGATGTCGATCTTTTCTTTCGAGTCGATGAGATTCTGCAACACCGCGCTGACAAAACCATGGAAACCATAACTCCCGTCATCGGTGGCTACGAGCAACTGATCACTTACCTTTCTCATGTCATCCTCGAGAATCAGGATATCCTTTGTCCGCGCACCGATAATGGATATGACCTTGTTCCCGGCTTTCTTGAGTGCCGCAGCTATGGGATACGCCACGCCAATTCCCACCCCTCCGCCGACAACCACGACTGTACCGAAGTTTTCTATCTCGGTGGGGTGACCAAGGGGTCCCAGTACGTTGAGGATGTAATCACCTTTTTCCATCTTCGCCAGTTTGGCGGTTGTCTTACCCACGATCTGATAGATAATCGTGAGGGTTCCCTTTTCGCTGTCGGAATCAACGATGGTCAATGGGATTCTCTCTCCTTTTTCATCGATCATCAGAACGATGAACTGCCCTGCCTTTCTCTTGCGGGCAACCTCAGGAGCCTCAATAACCATTTTGACAACAATTTCCTGTAAAAATGTCTTTTCTAATATCTTGAACAATGCTCTATCTCCTATCATTTATTAATATTTTAGGAAGATTATGCATCTCCCTATATTCAATAACTGACCGTTACCGCACAATTTTCTTGTGATCGACCTTATGACAAACGGTCACTCTGATACCACATTTCGCTTGAAAGTCAAGAGATAATATAAGACACATATATGCAGAGATATTTTATTTAAGTAAAAATATCTCCGAATATCAATATCTTACTATGGATAACCAGAGGAAGATGCATCCCTTCGTATTGTTGCTTCTCCTTTCAAATATTCTTAAGGAGAAGGATTATTTCGCTTGACTTACTGCGACACTTAAAGTAAGAGAGCGCGACAAAGTCAACTGTAAGTTGACATTCTCACAAAAATATCTGTGTAAATTTATCAAGGCAATGCAGTCCACGTATCTATTCATCCCAGTCTGGCAAAAGGACATGCCGCTGAACCCGGAGGCAGAGCCGACCAGGTAGACAATAAAATTCGTATAGCATTAAGACCGAATTGTTTTGAGAAAGGGCCGTTATGTTGCTTGATTATTTGCCAATCGCCATTTATCTCATTGTGTCTGTCGGATTTGGTGTTGTTATCGTTCTCTTCTCAACACTCTTAGGACCACGAATCCCCGGGAGAGTCAAACACGAGCCGTATGAATGCGGCATGGAACCCATCGGACCCAACCGTATCCGTTTTAGCGTAAAATTCTACATCATTGCCATGCTCTTCATTGTGTTCGATATTGAAGCGGTCTTCCTTTTCCCCTGGGCGGTTGTCTTCAAGGATCTGAAACTTTTCGGGTTCATTGAAATGGGCATATTCATCGTCATTTTGTTCGCCGGCCTGGCATACGTATGGCGTAAAGGAGCGTTGGAATGGGATTAGAGACTTATTTAGGCGATAAGTGTGGCGACGGGCTGATAATAACTTCCATGGAAAAGGCGATCAACTGGGCGCGAAAGAGTTCATTGTGGCCCTGTACTTTTGGGCTGGCATGCTGCGCCCTGGAGATGATTGATGTAGCATTGTCACCCTATGATCTATCCCGCTTCGGCATGGAGGTTTTCCGGCCTTCCCCACGCCAGGCGGATTTAATGATTGTGGCGGGAACAGTTACCAAAAAGATGCTGCCCGTGGTTTTGCGGATTTATGAGCAGATGACTGAGCCTAAATGGGTGATCTCCATGGGATCTTGTGCTTCCAGCGGAGGGATCTTTCGCTCCTATGCGGTAGTTCAGGGGATTGATCAATATCTCCCCGTGGATATGTACATTCCCGGTTGTCCCCCGCGTCCGGAGGCGCTTCTCGACGGTATTCTCAAATTGCATGATAAGATTATGCAGGAAAAGCCACTGCATTCCAAAGAAACAATCCAATCAGGGAGCTGCAAAATATGACGGATGTAACCAAGCTCAAAAGCACATTCCCCGATGCGGTATTGAACGTAGAAGAGTTTCGGGGAGATGTCACCGTTACTGTGAAGCGGGAGGCGTTGCTTCAGGTGTGCACCTTTTTGCGGGATGATCCGGAATACTCTTTCCGCTTTTTAGCGGATGTCACCGCAGTGGATTATAAAGACAAGACCCCTCGTTTCGTCATGGTTTATCATTTGCTTTCCCATGAACTCAATCAGAGGCTGCGACTTAAGGTTCCTCTGGAGGGCGAGAGGCCTGAAATCGAAACGGTTGTCGGTATCTGGCCAACCGCCAACTGGCACGAGCGCGAAACCTATGACTTGATGGGCGTCAAATTTGTGAATCACCCCGATCTGCGGCGTATCCTTCTCCCCTACCATTGGGATTGTCACCCACTCAGAAAGGATTATCCACTGGAAGGTAAAGGCGAGTTGTAAAGGGATTTCCAGCAGTCGGAAAACAGTAAAGACAGCAGGAATGAATAAATAGATAAGGGTCAAGCATGGCAGAACCGGAAATCAAGTTATATGAAAAGGAGCGAGAAGGCGGCGAAACCGAGACCATGGAAATTAACATGGGGCCGCAGCACCCTTCCACCCACGGAGTCTTCCGGGCGGTGGTTGAACTGGACGGTGAGACTGTGGTCAAGGTGGTCCCGCATCTTGGCTATTTGCACCGCGGCATTGAAAAACTCGCAGAAAACAGAACGTATCATCAGATTATTCCCTTGACGGACCGGCTGGATTATATGGCCGGAGCATCAAACAACCTGGGTTATTGCCTGACAGTAGAAAAACTTATGGGGATCGAGATACCGCCACGAGGACAATATATCCGGGTGATCATCACCGAGTTGAGCCGCATCTCCAGCCATCTTTTCTGGGCAGGCGCCACAGCTCACGACCTGGGCGCTATGACCCCCTTCTTCTATATGGTCAGGGAACGTGAACAGATCCTCTTTTTCCTGGAGATGATTACCGGTTCCCGCCTCACCCCATCCTTTTTCCGTATCGGCGGTATGGCGATGGATCTTCCCCCTGAATTCCACGACGAATGCATGAAGTTCGTAAAAGCCTTTCCACCACGCGTGGATGAATATGAAGCGCTTTTAACGGAGAACGTGATTTGGAAGAGCCGTACGCAAGGAGTAGGGTATCTTTCGGCAGAGGATTGCATGAAACTCGGAGTTTCCGGTCCTATGGCGAGAGCCGCCGGCATTAACTGGGATTTACGGAAGAATCAACCGTATTCGGGCTATGACAACTTTGATTTTAAGGTCCCTGTATATCATGGGTGCGACGCCTATGACCGCTATCGGGTACGCATGATGGAAATGCGTCAGAGCAACGAGATCATCCGCCAGGCTTTGGAAGGTCTGCCGGAGGGAGATCACAGTGTAGCAATGAAGGCTTCCATCAAGCCTCCGGCGGGAGAAGTTTATATGGCGATTGAGGCCCCCCGCGGCGAACTCGGATTCTATATTATAAGTGACGGCACCGTGCAGCCGTTCCGTATGAAAATCCGCGCTCCCACGTTTGTCAATCTGCAATCTCTGGCCAAGATGAGTGAAGGGAAGCTTTTTTCCGACATGGTGGCGGCGCTGGCCAGCGTGGATTTGGTACTGGCAGAGGTGGACCGTTAGGTGAGTATTCATTAAACTTAAAACGCTGTATAAACTCCAATTGGGAAGACAGAACAATCATGCCTGAAATGAATATGGATCTGGTGGCTTCAGTTATTTTAATGCTGATAAAGATAGGGGTGTTTTTCGCCATATTTATGTTAATCCTGGCATACATCACCCTTGTGGAAAGGCGCTTCCTGGGTTTCTTCCAGGAGCGCTACGGTCCCAATCGAGTGGGTTGGCAGGGGCTTCTGCAGCCGGTCGCAGACGGCATTAAAATGTTTTTAAAAGAAGATATAACGGTCTCGGAAGCCAACAAAGCAGTATATATCATGGCCCCCATTGTTTTTGTCTCTGCAGCCCTCATGACATTTGCGGTGATTCCCTTCGGAGATGTGATTTGGCCGGCGACGATGGAAATAGGAGGTCGAGTCTATAATTTCACCCTGGCCAATGCCAATCGCGGGGTTATCGCCGATGTCAATGTGGCAATACTGGTGATTTTTGCGATTTCCTCCATCGGGATTTACGGCCTCATCATGGCCGGCTGGAGCTCCAACAACAAATATTCCTTTTTAGGGGGCGTGCGCGCTTCGGCTGTGATGATAAGCTATGAATTAGCTGCCGGACTGGCCGTCATAGGCATTATCATGACCACCGGTTCCATGAGCCTGATGGATATCGTGAAGTATCAAGAAGGCTGTTGGTTCGGTATCATTCCCAAGTGGTTCTGTTTTAAACAACCGCTGGCCTGCGTAATTTTTTTGATAGCGATTTTTGCCGAGACCGGTCGTACGCCTTTCGACTTCACAGAATGTGAAAATGAAATTGTTGCGGGTTATCAAACGGAATACAGCTCCATGAAATTCGCTTTGTTCTATCTGGCAGAATATGGACATATCCTGGCCGCCAGCGCATTGATGGTGACATTCTTCTTCGGTGGATGGCAGGGGCCGTTCCTGGATGTGCCTGTATTAATGTATTTCCTGCCGGTTATTTATTTTAGCGTAAAAACTTTTATTGGGGTGTTCTTCTTCATCTGGGTACGGGCCACATACCCCCGTCTTCGTTATGACCTCCTGATGAAGTTGGGATGGAAATTTTTACTGCCTGCAACACTGGTAAACATTCTCATTTCTCCGATTACGATGAAGTTTTTTGGAGACATGTAAATTTAAAGCGAAAAATTGGTACAGGAAAGATCATGATAATTCCACTTGCAAAAGGTTTAGCACTTACATTCAAGACCCTCTTCCGTCCGCGGATAACCCTGCAGTATCCCGAAGAGAAAAAAGTCATGTATGAAAGATGGCGCGGACGTCCTTGTCTTGTTAAAGGAGAAGACGGACAGGAAACATGTATCGGCTGTGGTATCTGCGCCCGGGGATGCCCTGCACAGGCGATCAAGGTTACAAGCGGGAAAAGGGAAGACAATACCCGTTACCCGACGACATTTGAATTGGATATCGGTCGCTGTATCTTCTGCAGTTTCTGTGCACAAAGCTGCCCGAAGGACGCCATAATACTGAGTCATGCGTATGAATTGGCCACGGATGATAAGAAGAAGCTTCTTCTCAACAAAGAAGATCTTTTACAGTGTCCGGAATAAGGAGAAGGCTTGATGGAGCTGTTTTTATTTATTGTTATCGGCGGAATCACTCTAATATCCAGCTTTTTCGTTGTGTTTCAGAGGAGTCCCCTCTATTCAGCCCTCTTTTTGATTCTTACCTTGCTCTCCATGGCTGGTCTTTACCTCGTGTTGGGAGCCGAATTTATAGCCCTCATCCAGGTGATTGTCTATGCCGGCGCCGTCATGGTACTTTTCCTTTTTGTTATTATGCTTCTGAATTTAGACAAAGAGAAGCGTGATTGGCTGACGGGGCATACGATACAGAAAATTCTCGGATTCGTTATTGTCGTGGTGCTGGTACCGTTAATCGGTTTGGGAATATCCACTTCGCTCTTGTTCAGCAATTCCCAGTTGGGTGCACAAGGAACCTATAGCCCGCAAATAGCCGAAAAAGTAAGTAATACAGCAGCGGTCGCGTCTTTGTTGTTCACGGACTACATCCTGCCTTTTGAAATCACCTCGGTGTTGCTCCTGGTGGCAATGGTAGGAGTGGTTTACCTGGCAAGGCGCATTAAAAAGCCAAATCCTTCCGGGGAGAAGAGCTGAAAGCAAGGAACTTTAAGAACAGGAGAGAGAAGGAAAAGATATGCTTCCCATGAGTTATTACCTGGTACTCGGCACCCTGATTTTCGGGTTGGGGGTTCTGGGGGTATTGATACGACGCAATGCCCTGGTGATCTTCATGTCCATCGAGCTAATGTTAAACGCGGTGAACTTGACTTTTATCACTTTGTCCCGCTATCTGGAAACTCTCCATGGCCAGATTTACGTATTTTTTGTCATGACTGTGGCGGCTGCCGAGGTAGCTGTGGGGCTGGCCATTATTATGCTGCTCTACCGTAATTGGGGAACAGCCAACATAGACGACATCAACTTGATGAAGTGGTAAAAAGGAGCTGACGATGCATCAGTATGTTTGGCTGATTCCTTTATTTCCCATTTTGGGAGTTTTGATCAACGGACTTCTGGGACATAAGCTGCCGAAAAAGGTGATCGGTCCGATTGCCTGCATTGCCGTAGGGCTTTCGGCAATTCTGTCAACACTGATTTTTTTAGAAGTGAAGGCCTTGCCCCCCGAATCTCGCATCCTGAACGACGTCATATCGTATACATGGATGGTGGCCGGAGACTTCTCCGTGGATATCGGTTTTCTGATTGATCCCCTTTCCCTCGTAATGCTTCTGGTGGTCTGTTGGGTAAGCCTGCTGATCCATATCTATTCCATCGGATATATGCATGGCGACCCCGGTTACGCCCGTTATTTCACCGAGCTTAACCTGTTTGTCTTCTTCATGCTGATCTTAGTATCCGCCAATAACTTACTTATGATGTTTGTAGGATGGGAAGGTGTAGGGCTCTGCTCCTACCTCCTCATCGGTTTCTGGTATGAAAAGAAATCCGCGACCGATGCAGGGAATAAAGCATTCATCGTTAATAGGATCGGCGATTTCGGGTTTCTCCTGGGAATCTTCGCTATTTTCTTTTATACGGGGACCCTCAATTTCCAGGATGTTTTTGCCAGGGCGCCTTCGGCTTTTGCATACGGCGGTATGGAGATTACCTTAATTACGCTGGCTCTTTTTGTGGGGGCCACGGGAAAGTCGGCCCAGATTCCGCTCTATACCTGGTTGCCTGATGCCATGGAGGGTCCCACCCCGGTTTCCGCCCTCATCCATGCTGCTACAATGGTGACCGCCGGCGTTTATATGGTCGCACGTATGAACATTCTTTTCATGATGGCGCCCGTGTCGCTTTTGGTGGTGGGAATTATCGGAGCACTTACCGCCATTTTTGCTGCCACCATCGGTATGACCCAGTTTGACATCAAAAGGGTGCTGGCCTATTCCACGGTCAGTCAGTTGGGATATATGTTTTTAGCCTGCGGGGTAGGGGCGTTTTCCATCGGTATCTTTCATCTGATGACGCACGCCTTTTTCAAGGCCCTGCTCTTTATGGGCGCCGGCAGCGTCATGCACGCTCTTTCCGGGGAGTTGGATATGCGGAAAATGGGTGATCTGCGAAAGCACATGCCCCACACTTACCGTACTTTTCTGATCGGCACCCTGGCCATAGCCGGTATCCCACCACTCGCCGGGTTCTTCAGTAAAGACGAAATTCTCTATAAGGCATTCAGTAATCAGGGTACGATTTGGGAAATGAGCGGCTATGTACTGTGGTTCATCGGCCTTACTGCGGCGCTTATTACGGCCTTCTACATGTTCCGTGCGGTGTTCATGACCTTCTACGGAAAAAGCCGTGTGGCGCCGGAGGTGGCCAAGCACCTGCATGAATCCCCCGCGGTGATGACCGTACCCCTGTGGATTTTAGCCATCCTTTCCATCATCGGCGGCTGGATCGGGATACCCTGGATTGGAAGCCTGAATCTCTTTCCACAATGGCTGGAGCCCGTGATGAAGGGCAAGGAAGTCGTAAGTCAAATGACTGCGGTTACCGTACATGCTGTCCACCATTCCATAAGTTTCGAGCTGTTGATGGCGTTAGTCTCTGTTATTATAGCTGCAATCGGCATATTCATTGCCCATAAGTTCTATGTAAAGAACCCGGAACTTCCCGACCGCTTAACCTATGGCAGATTTTTCCCGATGTACAGGCTTGTACTGGATAAATACCGTATTGACGAGTTGTACGATCGTCTGTTCGTTATGCCTATTCTTTGGCTTTCTGACAAATTACTGTTGAAAGTGGTCGATGACAAAATCATTGACGGTACCGTCAACGGTATTGCGAACGTAGCCAAGGGGTTGGGTGATTGGACACGACGCGTGCAGACCGGCTACGTACAAAACTACGCTTTAATGATTGTGGTCGGCTTGATGCTGATCTTTTCCTATATTGTTTATTTGTACTGAGATGTTTGCATAGCAGAGACCTTTCACAAAGGTCTCATACTGACCAAATAAGGAGCCGGATTGATGAGTTATCTACTTACAACCATTACTTTTTTGCCCATGCTTGGGGTGCTGATTCTCCTGTTCATGAACCGGGAGCAGGGGAAGTTGATGAAGCTGATGACGTTTGTGGTTACCCTGGCAACCTTTCTGGTCTCCCTTCTTCTGTTACGGGATTTTAGCTGTACCACCGCCAGCGCCCAGTTCGTGGAAAAATATGCGTGGATTCCCGACTTCGGCATCAACTATTTTATAGGAATTGACGGTCTGTCGCTATTGCTGGTACTGCTCACCACCTTCTTTACACCCATTTGTGTGCTGGCCTGCTGGGAAGACATTCAGAAAATGGTGAGAGAATTCATGATCTGCCTGCTGTTCCTGGAAACCGGCATGATCGGCGTATTTGTTTCTTTCGATGTATTCCTCTTTTATGTCTTCTGGGAAGTCATGCTGATTCCCATGTATCTTCTCATCGGCATCTGGGGCAACCCCGCCCGCCGGATTTACGCCGCAGTCAAGTTCTTCATATATACAATGTTTGGAAGCGTACTCATGCTGGTCGCCATTCTTTACCTGTATTTCCAACACTATGAAACGACAGGGATATATTCCTTCAACATATTTGATCTCTATAACACGGTGCTTGATAGCGACACACAATTGTGGCTATTTCTCGCTTTTTCGCTGGCCTTCGCCATCAAGGTACCAATATTTCCGTTTCATACCTGGCTTCCGGACGCTCACACGGAGGCGCCCACGGTGGGCAGTGTCCTTCTTGCAGCGATACTCCTGAAGATGGGTACTTACGGATTCCTGCGCTTTAGTCTTCCGCTTTTCCCCAATGCTGCCATAGATTATGGCGTATGGTTATTCCTGACCCTGGGTTTGATCGGAATCATTTACGGTGCATGGGTCTGCATCGTGCAAAAAGACTTGAAGCGGCTGGTTGCCTTCTCAAGCGTAAGCCACCTGGGATTTGTCGTGATGGGTATTTTTGCATTCAACGCCATCGCCATGGAAGGCGCTATTTTACAAATGATTAACCATGGGCTGTCAACCGGCGCCCTCTTTCTCATTGTAGGCATGATCTATGAGAGACGGCATACCCGCATGATCGAGGAATTCGGCGGACTTTCAAAGGTGATGCCGGCTTTTGCCACAATCTTTTTAATCGTAACCTTATCATCCATCGGACTGCCGGGATTGAACGGTTTTGTAGGAGAATTCTTGATTCTGGTGGGCACTTTCATGAAATACAAAATATTTGCCATCCTTGGGGCCTCCGGGGTGATTTTTGCAGCAGTATACATGCTCTGGATGTTCCAGCGTGTGATGTATGGCGAAGTGACCAACCCGAAGAATCAGGTGTTAAAGGATCTCTCAAAACGAGAATGGGCGGTGCTGCTGCCGGTGCTGCTCTTTATTTTCTGGATCGGCTTGTATCCCACGCCGTTTCTGCGCACCACGGAAGCTTCGGTGAATAATCTTTTGCAGCAGATAGATAAGAAATACACATTAGTTGTGAATGCGGAAAAGCAGGGTGGATATCACCTCTCTAAAATTGAAAAGACGCCACCGGTAACGGAAAAACATTAGTCGGCTGTGGATTTTTTTGAACTAGAATTACCGCATCCGTGGAGGAAACAATAAATGAATATCATTATTCCTGCGATTAACTGGGCCAGCATCGCCCCGGAACTCGTTATCTTTATCACCGCGCTGGTCGTGCTTTTGGTCGGGGCGTTTTTCCCCAGGGTATCGAGTGGATTTATTGCGGGAATAAGTCTTTTAGGAGTAGCGCTCAGCTTTCTGGTGACTGCCTCCCTGTGGGGCAGTTCGGAGCTTGCTTTCGCCAATATGTTGGCACTTGACAACTACAGTCTCTTTTTCAATTTTATTTTTCTCATTTGCACCGGGTTAACCATCCTTGCCTCCATCGGCTACTTCGGGAAATTTTCGGAATCCGTCGAGCATGCAGAGTACTACGGGCTGATTCTTTTTTCCTGCGTAGGAATGATGTTTATGTCAGCAGGTGCGGATTTGATCACCATATTCCTGGGCCTTGAAACTATGTCCATCTCCATCTATATCTTGGCAGCCTTTGTCAAAAAGGACATCAAAGGCAACGAAGCCGCTCTCAAGTATTTGCTGCTGGGCGCCTTTTCCACGGGCTTCTTACTTTACGGAATCGCTCTCGTCTTCGGCGCCACCGGCTCTGCCAATCTCGTTGCGATCTACAAATATCTGAATGTGCCCGCCAAGGTATTCTCACCCATGCTTCTCTTCGGTATGGGGCTATTGATCGTAGGGTTCGGGTTTAAAATTGCCTCCGTGCCGTTCCACATGTGGACGCCGGATGTATACGAAGGGGCGCCCACCACAGTTACCGCTTTCATGTCTGCCGGTGTAAAAGCAGCAGCCTTTGCGGCCTTCCTGCGGATCTTTGTTTACGCATTACCCTCGTTGCAGCCGGATTGGACAGTCATTCTGTGGGTGTTGGCAGTCCTGACCATGACTATAGGTAATCTTGCAGCGCTTTTACAGGAGAATATCAAGCGCATGCTTGCCTATTCCAGCATCGCTCATGCCGGCTATATTATGATAGGCATGGTTGCGGCTAAGCATGCCGCTGATGATATGGGCACGTATAGTATCTTGTACTACCTGATGGCCTATACGTTCATGAATGTGGGAGCATTCATCATTGTTATTCTCTATGGGCGGAAAGCGGAAGACAATTTGAATATAAGCGACTATGCCGGAATGGGCTACAAATACCCGGTGTTGGGCGCAACCATGGCAATTTTCATGTTTTCCCTGGCGGGTATTCCACCCACTGCCGGATTTATTGGCAAATTCTATGTTTTTGCCGCTGCGATTAAAGGAGGATTCATTGATTTAGCAATTATCGGCGTCATCAACAGCGTACTTTCCGTGTATTACTATTTACGCGTCACGATCATGATTTATATGCGTGAGCCGACAACCGATATGCCTCCCCTGCAATTCTCCCGGGCAGCCACCCTGGCGACGACCATTGCAGCTTTGGCAACCTTGATTTTGGGGATATTCCCTGAGAAATTCATTAGCCTTGCCCGTCAATCCGTTTCCCTGCTTTTAGGTTAAACGGATCGAAGTTCCCCCCTGTACGATACGTGTTGAAATTCGGGAGAAGCCCCGACTTTTTATGGTAAGGGATATCTATCTTAACAAATTCGGGGAACCAACTCCCCGGTTGGCAGGTCTATTTCCCGTGCTCCGCCGATTACCGTATTCATTACAAGGCGTCCACGGCCTTTTTTATGGACTTCTCCGATAATGGCGGCATTTTTACCATATTCGTTTTTCTTCATGGCCTTTAAAACTTTTCCGGTATCTTCCGGAGGGCAGAATACTACCATCTTTCCCTCGTTGGCCAGAAATAATGGATCAAGGCCGAGGATCTCGCAGATCCCTCTTACTTCATCCTGTACCGGAATGTCTATTTCTTCGATTGTGATCTGGAACTCTGACTGTGTCGCGATTTCACAAAGGATAGCACCAAGACCGCCTCTCGTTACATCCCGCATGCAGTGAATGTTACGACTTACCTTCAGGATGCTTTCAACGAGAGAGTTCAACGGTGCAGAATCCGATACAATCTCGGACCTAAAACCCAGGTCTTGCCGTTTGCTTAATATAGCAGCGCTGTGATCACCGATAGTTCCGTTGATGATCACCTTGTCTCCCGGCATTATGCTCTTTGGAGAGATTATTCCTTTATACTTAATAACACCGATACCGGAAACATTGATAAAAATACCGTCCGCCGCTCCTTTTGCTACTACCTTTGTATCCCCTGTAACAATCTGCGTACCGGCTTTTGCTGCCGCCCCTGCCATGGAGGTAATAATCTTTTCCAAATCCTCCATGCTGAAACCTTCCTCAAGAATAAAACCGGCACTTAAAAAAAGAGGAACTCCTCCGCACATGGCAATATCATTAACCGTGCCGTGTACAGCAAGGGAACCGATGTCGCCGCCGGGGAAAAAGATAGGACTTACGACATAAGAATCTGTGGAAAAACAAAGCTTTTTGTTGCCTATGTCGAAGACGGCGCCGTCTTCCATTCGTTCCAGGTATGTATTCTTCAATTTGGGGAGGAATGTATGGGCGATTAATTCACTCATCAATAAACCGCCGCCCCCGTGATCCAGCAAGATTTTGTCGTATTGCATCCTTAGATATCTCTCTTCAACCGTTGTATCGAAGGGTCGTCAACGTGTTTCAGTTTCAACTATCGCTTTTAAGCAATCCAACATTTCCTGAGCCAACTCATCATCTATCCTGTGAATAGCAAAACCCGCATGGCATATTACATAATCACCCGGCGCTGTATCATCATCAACCAGATCGAGACGCATTTCACGCCGTGTACCGCTGATATCGATAATAGCTCGTTTATTCTCAGCTATTGAAATTATCTTTCCAGGAAAACCAAGGCACATCGGTAATAACTCCTTACTTTATGAAACTCTCAAATGCAGATTTTTATGCGGCGGGAGTATAGGCAATTGAAAACTGTGTGTCAAGTTATACTTTTGGAACGATGGATAGTGAAGGATCTTGATCTATTTCATTCTGTATGGCTCTCCAGATAGCAATTTTCCCCTCTCCGGTTCGTGCGGAAAAAAGGATGGGATCTGTGGTCAAACCGAGAAATTCCTTGATGTGGCGATGGCGGACAACCGCCTGGCTTCGGGACAGTTTGTCACTTTTTGTCAGAACGAAAAGGACGGAAATATTGTACAAGCAAAGCCACTGATGGAAAGCAATTTCCTCCGCTGAAGGATCTCTTCTGACATCAAGGATAAGAACGACGAGAATTAAGGTTTCTCTTTCCTTGAGGTATGTTTCTATCATCGGCCCCCACTTTTTTCTTACTGTTTCCGGTACCTTCGCGAATCCATAGCCGGGTAAATCAACAAAAGATATTTGATTGTTCACCTTGAAGAAATTGATGAGCTGGGTGCAACCGGGCGTACTGCTCGTCCGTGCAAGTTTTTTTCTTTGCGTTAAAGCGTTGATGAGTGAAGATTTTCCTACATTGGATTTGCCCGCAAAGGCAACCTCGGGAAGTTCTTCTTCAGGATAGTGAGCAGGCGAAGTTGCGGATTTGATAAATTCTGTCGATACTATTTTCATAAAACGCTTTCAATTGAATTTCAGATGCAAAATACAATAGAGTTTGTACCATATAATGCAACCGTCATTCCTGTTCAAAGGGTATTCCGTATTTTTCCAGCTTCCTTTCAAAGGTAGGGCGAGAGATACCAAGTATTTCGCATATTTCTCCCTTGGTTTTGTTGCTGCTTGTTTTGATAACCTTGCGGATGTACCTCTCTTCAACCTCATCCAGCGTCCGCGGTCTGCCCGATTCAGTAATCGTATCATTACTGTTTGCTTCAGTCTTGTTTTTTTGGATACCCTCAAAAAATTCAAAAAAATCTTCTCTTACGAGTATCTGTCCCTTGGCAATCACAACGGCACTGACGAGGAGATTTTCCAATTCTCTGATATTTCCAGGCCAACTGTATTTGAGAAAGACTTCCATCACATCGTCAGATACACCCAATATTTGCTTATTAAGATCGAGGTTGATCTTTGCAAGAAGATAATCAACAAGGGGGGCAATGTCTTCTTTTCTTTCCCTAAGCGGCGGGATATTTATCGATACGACATTAAGGCGATAATAAAGATCATCCCTGAATTTTCCTTCCTCGACAAGGCTTTTAATTTCCCTATTCGTTGCTGCAACAATTCTTGCATTTACCTTTACCCTGTCTTTTCCGCCAACCCTTTCAAATTCCATCTCCTGAAGCACCCTGAGAAGTTTAGCCTGAAGATTCAAGGACATCTCGCTGATCTCATCCAAAAATACGGTGCCATACCGGGCAAGTTCAAACTTTCCAAGTTTCCGGGAAATGGCTCCTGTAAAAGAACCCTTCTCATGGCCAAACAGTTCTGATTCAAGCAATGTTTCCACAATTGCTGAACAGTTAACCGCAACATACGGTTCATTCGGTGATGTGTTGCGGTGAACGACCTTGGCAATTAATTCCTTACCCGTGCCGCTCTCACCCTGGATAAGCACAGTGGTTTTACTCTGAGAAACGACACCGATGATCTTAAAGATATCACTCATTTCCTTACCCCTGCCGATGATATCCCCGGCTTTGAAACGCAGCGGGGGCTTCAGGAGAAGACCATCTACTTTTTTCTCCATTTGACTGGCCCTTAAAGCCTTTCGGACAGCCGTTCGGAGTTCATCCATGTTGAGGGGTTTGCTGATATAATCAAAAGCTCCGGCCTTCATGGCATTAATCGTTGTGTCCATGTCATGATCTGCCGTAACCATTATTACCTTGACATTTTCATCATCCTCTTTTAAGTCCTCAAGAACCGTAAATCCATCAATATCGGGTAGGCTTATATCCAGAATAACAACGTCAGGTGAGGTTTCTACGAATCTGTTCAAACCGTCAGTTCCGGTTGCGGCTGTGGATACTTCATACCCTTCTTCGGTAAAACTATAGCTCAGGGCCTTACAAACCGAATCGTCATCATCAATAATAAGAATTTTTGCCATTTCTTTTGTCTTTATAAAAAACGTTACTATGCCGGCAGCGAGTTGCAAGTTTTAATACTAATGGTCTCACGTTAAAATTTCAATAAAAATATATATATATTCTTTAGATTTAACGTTTCGTTAAATTCATCTGTGCAATTGAACGAAATGTTAAACCCAATGCCCCGGCAAAACAGAAGTATTGATGTCTCCGGAAAATATTATAGCGTTATTCCACAATGTTAGTACTAATACCATAAATTGAAACAAATGGCATGCCTATTGCGTATGTCCCTCTATGTTTTAGAAGTTTTTGCCCCAAAGAAATCCCAACTCTGGGGGGAGATCTATATAAATAAAAAAAATTAAGGAAAGGAGTAGAAGTGATGTTAAAGAAAATTACAACTGTATTAATGACAATGGCCGCTTTCTTGCTATCTTCGCAGGTTATCTTTGCGGCAGAAAAGGCTGCAGAACAGGGTGGGGAGTCTTACGTAAAGGTTCTTTTCGCTTTTGGCGCCATGTTTGCAGCAGGTATAGCGATGGGTGTGGGTGCTGTAGGAGCCGGGTTGGGAATCGGTACCGCCACTAACGGCGCATGTCAGGCAGTAGGAAGAAACCCCGGCGTACAGGGCAAAATCATGATGACCATGCTCATCGGTATGGCCATGGCAGAATCAATCGCCATTTATGCTCTGGTTATTTCGCTTGTTCTTCTCTTTGCAAACCCCTTTACAAAATTTTTCTTGGGTTAATTCGAGACAAATCAAGCACTTAAATTAATGGTTGCAAAAAGGCCGGAATTTTTAATTCCGGCCTTTTTATTACAAATCCTCTCCCTGTAATTCTTTCCTTAAACTTACCTACATTTCCATTTGACTTAAAAAAGCAAAACTGCTAAAAATACACGGTTATGGAATATTTTAATTGCGTAACATCCTCACGAGTTAAACCTATAGTTTCATTTATGTTATACCGAATCAAGAGAAATTATTAAATTCTAATTTAGACACTATTCAAGGAGGGACGAATGTCTGGAAAGTATGTTTATGGGTTTGGCGGCGGTAAGGCTGACGGTAAGGCTGACATGAAAGAATTGCTGGGCGGCAAGGGGGCGAATTTGGCGGAAATGGCCAAGCTTGGTATTCCCGTACCTCCAGGTTTTACTATTACAACCGAAGTTTGCAATTATTACTATAAACACAAAAAATCGTATCCGCCTCAGTTTAAAAATGATGTCAAGAAAGCTCTCGCAAACGTTGAAACTATTATGAAGGCTAAATTCGGCGATCCGGAAAATCCCCTTCTGCTTTCCATTCGGTCCGGCGCGCGCTCTTCCATGCCTGGCATGATGGAAACGGTTTTGAATGTCGGTCTTAACGAAAAGACTATTAAAGGTTTGATTGCTAAAACAGGTAATGATCGTTTCGCGTATGACGCCTACCGTCGTTTGATAATGATGTATTCGGATGTTGTTATGGAAAAAGCAGCCGGCATCGAACCAAAGGAGGGCAAAGGCGTCCGCATGCAACTTGAGCATGCCATGGACACAATGAAAGAAAAACGCGGCATTGTTCAGGATACGGATCTTACCGGAGCCGACCTGAAAGAGCTTACAAGAATATTCAAAGCAAAAGTAAAGCAAGCCCTGGGGAAAGAATTTCCCGATGATCCCTACGAACAGCTTTGGGGTGGGATAGGCGCAGTTTTCCAGAGCTGGAACGGGAAACGCGCCATTTCTTATCGCCGGATTGAGGGCATTCCGGATGAATGGGGCACAGCGGTGAGCGTTCAATCCATGGTCTTCGGGAATATGGGTGATCACAGTGCGACCGGTGTTGCCTTCACAAGAAATCCCGCGACGGGCGACAGCAATTTTTACGGTGAATGGCTGGTTAATGCACAGGGAGAAGACGTCGTAGCGGGTACCCGGACGCCGAACCCCCTCAATATTAAAAATAAGACAGAAGATACCAAACACCTCGAAAGCCTCGAAGAAGCTATGCCGAAATTGTATAAGGAGATTGTAGGGATTCGAAACAGGCTGGAGAAGCACTATAAAGATATGCAGGATATTGAATTCACCATCCAGGAAGGACGCCTGTGGATGCTGCAGACCCGCACGGGAAAACGCAACGGCGCTGCGGCGATAAAAGTAGCCGTGGAAATGGTGAAAGAAGGGCTTATCAATGAGAAGACGGCTGTACTGCGGGTGAGGCCGTCGCAGTTGGATGAGTTACTCCATGATATGCTCGATCCGGCAGAGGAAAGAAAAGCCCGTGTCCTCGCAAAGGGTTTGCCGGCGGGTCCCGGTGGGGGAACCGGCCAGGTCGTATTCACTGCAGAGGATGCTGAAAAATGGGTAAAAGAAGGTAAAAAAATAATTCTTGTACGTAACGAGACTTCTCCTGAAGATGTGCATGGGATGCATATCGCTGAGGCGATACTGACTGCAAAGGGCGGTATGACGAGCCATGCGGCACTAGTGGCCCGTGGATGGGGAAAATGCTGTATCGTTGGCTGCTCCGCACTGGAAATCGATATGGGCAAGAAGCTGATGAACGTGAATAACAGAACAATAAAAGAAGGAGACTGGATTTCTCTCAATGGTTCAACAGGGAGGGTCTACGAGGGGAAAATCCCATCGATCACGCCTGATCTGAAAACCAATAAAGAATACATGCAGCTCATGAAATGGGCTGATAAGTTCCGCAAGCTCGGTGTTCGCACCAATGCTGATCGTCCCCAAGACGCCGCTCAGGCACGAGCCTTTGGCGCTGAAGGTATCGGTCTCACCCGAACGGAGCACATGTTCTTCGGTCCGGAGCGCATCATGCCCATGCGTGAGATGATCGTTGCCGAGAATGAAGAGGCCCGCCGCAAGGCAGTCATGAAAATATTGCCGTTCCAGCGACAGGATTTTATGGGCATACTCGAAGCTATGAAAGGTCTCCCTGTAACCATTCGTCTCCTCGATCCCCCATTGCATGAATTTGTGACACTTGATGATCAGCAGGCTGAAGACTTGGCAAAGCAGCTCGGCATTACCGTTAAGCAACTGAAAGCACGCATTGATTCCTTGCATGAACTCAATCCGATGCTCGGTCACCGCGGATGCCGTCTGGGCATCGCCTATCCGGAAATCACCGAAATGCAGGCTCGTGCCATTTTTGAGGCTGCCGCTGCATTAACAAAGAAAGGCGTTAAAGTGTATCCGGAGGTAATGGTTCCCTTGGTAGGTTCTGCCACTGAATATAATCATCAGGAAGCTATTATTCGCCGCATGGCTGACGAGGTGATGAAAGAGAAGGGTGTGAAGTTCAAATACCTAGTCGGAACCATGATCGAAGTGCCGAGGGCGGCGCTGACAGCGGATGAGATCGCGAAAACCGCCGAATTCTTCTCCTTTGGTACGAACGACCTTACGCAAACCACCTTTGGTTTTTCACGTGATGACATCGGCGGTTTCCTTCCCATTTATCTTGAAAAGAAAATACTTCCCGAAGATCCTTTCCAGAGTCTGGATGAAACGGGAGTCGGTCAATTAGTCGAAATGGGTACCAGGAAAGGCCGCTCTACAAGGCCAAAACTCAAGGTAGGTATCTGTGGTGAACACGGCGGCGATCCCAGGTCCATTGACCTCTGTCATCGTGTCGGAATGGACTACGTTTCCTGTTCGCCGTTCCGTGTGCCTATTGCGAGATTGGCAGCCGCTCATGCGGCACTGACGAACAAGTAGAATCCGTATATTGAATTGCTGTAGAACCTTCGTGATCAAAAAAAGCCGTTGTCTTCACAAAGAAAGGCGAAGACAACGGCTTTAATATTTCCGAAAAAAGCGCTATTTAGATGCGGACTTTTTTCTAATACTGTAGAAGGCCGATTTCCCGGGATAGACTGCATACTCACCGAGTTGCTCCTCTATCCTCAGAAGTTGATTGTATTTTGCCAGCCGTTCGCTTCTTGATAAAGATCCGCTTTTAATCTGTCCGCAGTTCGCCGCAACAGCGATATCGGCCATGTAACTGTCTTCCGTTTCACCGGACCTGTGGGAAATAACAGTCGTGTATCCGGCTTCCTTTGCCTTCTGAATTGTTTCCAGGGTCTCAGTAAGAGTTCCGATCTGGTTAAGCTTGATCAGGATGGAATTGCCGACGCCGAGAGAAATGCCTTTTTCCAACCTTTTCTTGTTCGTCACAAAGATGTCATCCCCCACAATCTGGACCTTGTTGCCCAGCGTGTCGGTAAGGATCTTCCATCCTTCCCAGTCGTCTTCTGCCAGACCGTCTTCAATGGATATGATGGGATATTTTTTAACCAGGTCCTGATAGAATTTGACCATTTCCGCGGCTGTCTTGTTGGGTTTCTTTTCGGCTGCGAGTACGTATTTCCCGTCTGCGAAAAAGGAGCTTGCCGCAGAATCAATGGCGATATAAATGTCCTTTCCCGGTTTATATGAGGCTTTTTCTATTGCCTCCATGATTACGACCAATGCCTCTTCATTGGATTTGAGATTGGGTGCAAAGCCGCCTTCGTCCCCGACGGAAGTGTTATACCCCTTGCTTTTTAATACGGATTTTAAGGTGTGAAAGACTTCCGCGGACATACGCAATCCTTCCTTGAAGTTCTTTGCACCGACAGGCATGATCATGAATTCCTGAATATCAACGTTGTTGTCGGCATGCTGACCGCCATTTATGATATTCATCATGGGAACGGGGATATCCTTTGCGGCAACTCCGCCGATATACCGGTAAAGAGGGAGTTCTAAAGACTGTGCCGCAGCCTTGGCACAGGCCAGCGATACGCTCAAAATGGCATTGGCGCCGAGGGCGCCTTTATTCTCTGTACCATCCAGCGAGATCATTGTGTAATCGATATCTCTTTGGTTCAGACTGTCGATCCCTATGATTTCAGGTCCGATTTTGTTGATAACATTGTTGACGGCCTTTTCCACACCTTTACCCAAATACCGCTTTTTATCGCCATCACGAAGCTCAAGCATTTCATGTTCTCCCGTTGATGCACCCGATGGAACAGACGCACGGCCGGTGATACCAGAAATAAGTGTTACTTCAGCTTCAACTGTCGGATTACCTCTTGAATCCAGTATTTCCCTTGCATAAACATTGATGATCTCAGTCATATGGCCTCCTTCATATCGGGATTTTTTGTAACCGTTTATGTATACCAATCCGATTCAAAATACAAGGTCATTATCAAAAGTCAGCCACTTCGACATTTCGTTCAAAATGCGATAAGCGCTTGAAGAATCTTGATATAATACTGAACCTCGTGTAAGATTACAAAAAAGGCAGCAGGGAATAGTGTGGATGTGGTAGCGGATAAGAAAAGAAAACTTTTTCATCATCTGAAAAAATGGATGGAAAAGGCAATTATGGATTACAGCATGATAGAAGAGGGTGACAAGGTCCTGGTCGGCGTGTCCGGCGGGATTGACAGCCTTGCGCTCCTCGACCTTCTCAATGCTCCAATGGTATATGTTCCCCCGTTTACACTTCTGGCAGTGAACATCGATATGGGTTTTGATCCGGATTATCGTGATTACGGCATCCTGGAAGCGTATTTTAAGGAAAAAAACTATTCCTATGCCATGGAAAAGACGGATATCGGTTCTCTCTCCCACAGTGATTATAATTGGAAGAATCCATGTTTTATGTGTTCAAGACTCCGAAGGAAGCGGATATTCCAGATAGCCGATGAGGCCGGCTGTAACAAAATTGCCCTTGCTCACCATAAGGATGATATTATCGAGACGCTTCTCATCAATCTCTTTTATGGGAGAGAGATCAGTACCATGATGCCCATGCAGTCGATTTTCCAGGGGAGTCTTCATATCATCCGTCCTCTTGCGTTTATCGGAGAGGACCTGGTGAAGAGATACGGGAGAGAACAAAATATTCCCGTTATCGAAAATCGATGTCCCACGAGCAAAACATCCAAGAGGGTGTATATCAAGAAACTTTTAAAAGAACTCGAACGGGAAAACAGAGGCATCCGTGAGAATATTTACAAGGCATTAAGACACGTGAAGGTGGATTATCTGCCGACAGTCCTGAGAGACATTAAGTAAAGATGGGAAATGTCCGGATTATCAATGATGCCGGTCCGCCGGCATATTTCATATTTTCCACGCAGGACGGGCATCTCGCCTGTCATCATTGCCAAGGACGGTATTTTTAAAGTCTTCGTTGAGGAAACATGGTTAAAAAACAGTCAGCAGAAAAAATAATCGCCCAGAATAAAACCGCGCGGTTGAACTACTTCATAGACGATACCTATGAGGCAGGGATCGTCCTTGTGGGTACGGAAGTGAAGGCGCTCCGGGAGGGGAAGGCAAATCTTAAGGACAGTTATGCCATGGTAAAGGACGGGGAGGTATTTATCCATGAAATGCACATCAGTCCTTACTCTTTCGGCAACCGTTCAAACCATGATCCGCTGAGGGTTAGGAAACTTCTCCTTAATAAGGGGGAGATCAAGCGGCTATACGGAAGGTCTAGAGAAAAGGGACTTGCTCTCATTCCTCTAAAAGTATACTTCAAGAACGGAAAGATAAAAATAGAGATCGGTGTTGGACGGGGGAAGAGGCTGTACGATAAACGGGAAAGCCTCAAGAACAAAGAGGATAGGAGGGAAATCGATCGGGGACTGCGTGGAAAAGGATAAGACAGTTCACGGACTGACTGAATTAACTTGACTAGAAAGATGTCCCGCATTATATTATCTCATAACAGTTTTCTATCCACTCCATAATGGGGGCGTAAAGGTTTCGACGGGGATGTGGAAGCTGTGGTGGCATACCGAGGTTCCTACCAGGCCTCGTTAAACAGGTAGGAAACATATAAGCGCAAGCAATTACGATTACGCTTTAGCCGCATAGACGGCTACGTCCTTCTGATTCCGCCTGCCGAATCAGCACAGGGCGTCATAAAGGCAGGATAGCTGATCTCACTTTCCCGAAGCGAGAAGGGCGAAAATCCAGTAGGGATAGCTCTTGATGAATCCTGCCTCCGGGAGATTTCGAGAGTGAAATTAAAACAGAGGCTATGTATGTAGAAGCTACAGTGGAATATTTTCGGACGCGGGTTCGATTCCCGCCGCCTCCACCAATTTCTTTAGTTATAACAATGTTTTATTTTTTGGCAGGTTCTTTTTTTCAGGGTCAGAATAGGGTCAAATATTTTACAATAAATCCTTTTAAAAAGTATGTCGATTACCAATAGAATATGACCGTCCAGCATATCTAAGGATTCTTTTTTACTTTTTTTCCAAGATAATTTCTAATATCCTGCATAAATCTTAATAATGCATCTCCCTCGTCAAATAGTATCTTTTCGTTGATACTGATACTGTCACCCTGTTTGTATCTTGCAAACTTACCTGATTTCCTAACATAAGCCTCATTAACAATTTTATGATTATGGACAATCAAGTTACGGCATTGGCTATATTCATTAATTTTACCTATGTGGTCAGTTGTGATAACTGATTTATTTATTTCGAAAATTTTGACAACCCTTTCTATCATTTTTTTCATTCCGTCATAAGGAAGACCAATCAAATATCGCTCAACTATTCTTTCCCATAAATTGTCTAAGTCAACAGATTCTCGGATCATAGATAAATCGATCTTTTTGTCTCCTTCAAACATATCAGGATTCTGCATAATCATAATTTTCAATATTTCTAAAATCCATTGTTCAAAATTTGCGATATTTAAAACAAAAATCGCATCAGATAATTCGGACTCAATAAAACCATTTCCAATATTAACCATTTGATCATATTTAATGCTTTTGATTTCTCTGTCAGCCCTAAATTTAATAGTCTGAAATCTTCCCTTAAAATTCTGAAAATCATAACCTTTCAGTTGATCTGCCTTACTTAGACAATACTCCCCGATCGCTGACTTAGCAAAATCAAATAATTTCAGCCTATCTAGAATTAATTTCTCGTAGCCAAAAGTTACTTTATCAATTTTTGAAATTGTCAGATTACCCAACTTAACCATACCAGCACCTAAATCAAACTAGAATATCATCTCCTCGATCTTGATATTGTTCAACAAGCTCTTTCCCCAACGTATTTGCTAATTTACCAATACTGGTCTTATCTTGAAAAAACTGAAATTTGCCAGCTTTCTTCAAGTCAAATGAATCATTAAAGTGATTATTTTTTAGTTCCTGTACTATAGCAGAAAAAGCTGATACCTGAAAGTCTTTGCCACCATCCCTCATTTTAAGCACTTCATAAAACGATGGAAATAAATAAAACATAAATCTGACGCCTGAAACCTTTGATAAAGTATTTTTACTATCAGCCCAAGCACCTTTGAAATTTTGTTGCCACGCATTTAAATAGTTCTTAAATACTTTGTAATGTTTTACACTGATCTGATTTTTCGAATCAATTAATTTGTCAAGTGCTTTTGACGAACTTAGTATTTCGTCTATTGAACTAGCCTTAAATGCATTCTTTTTCTTTTCCCCAGCCATGATTACTCTATTATAAAATGGTGAATCATTTTCATCATTAAGTTTCGCAATTACTTCATATCTAGTTTCCTCTTCATCCAAAAGTAAATTCAGCAATTTTTTGTGTCGTAATAAGATGTTCTTATCTACGGTTTTCTGACGTTCATTCAAAACCATAAATATCTCTTTCTTTTCATCACTCGACAAATTTATAAAGGCTACGAAACACATCAAATATGGTTGTTTTTCTAAATCATGTACACATTCCTCATTGAATGCCAACAGCCTATGCTGTCCGTCAATTATCTCAATTGATTCTTTAAATTTACTTACACTTTCTGTATCAGGAAAATTTAAATAGAACTTTTTGTCACTTTCTGTCAGTTTGTACCGAGAACTCAAATTCAGAACGATTGCATTAGGTATATACCCTTTTGCATAAATCTCTTTCCCCTTCTTATAAAGCTTATCTTTCCCTGACACATAGTTCCTAATTTCGATAATTCTCTTAGGATCAAATGGGCGCTGGAAATTATCATCACCGGCAGAAATATCACTGATCTTAACTAATTTTTTGATATAGTTCGGTTCAGCCGAAAAAATAAATATATCTTTATCCTTCTGACGATATTTCAATACTTCAATATTCATAACATTTGCCCCCTCATCAAATTAGGTCGGATCGAAGACTCATCTAATTATATTTCAATTGTCTGTATTCTTGTTCAATTTCAATTCACGGTCAAATTTTATTACTTTTCCTGTGTCTTCATATATGTTTCTTAGATCATCCGATTCCATGTTAAAGTATCTCTCGAATGCCTTGTTCGTGCTGTGCATCGTTGCTCACAATCCGTTTATTTTTGAGAAACAGGGTTTGAATAATCAGTCCATGATAGCCCTCAGTGAAGGGTTATTTCTCGGGTTCCATTCTTCTGGTGTCGATTCCTTATTCGTCAAGAATAGACAGTCCTCGCTCACCGACCAGAATAATCTCGGTATTGTTCAAACGGGTGGCTATTACTTTTGCCGTGGCATGCATGAATTTATACGCTAGCTTACTGTCTTTATCGAGTAGCTTCCTGAGCTTAGCTCCATCGAAGACGATGGCTTTCGAATCATCAATACATCGGGCTCCTAAGGTGTACACGTAAGGTTCAATGACAGATGACCATCCCATGACGTCTCCTTTTGTGATGAGGTCTACGGAAACAAACACGGGTGGTCTGGTAGTGCCCATGTAAGCATCCAGGAACAGAAGAACCTTTCCCCCTTCCAAGAAGTAGAGGTATTTTGCCGGATCCCCCTTTTTCCATAACAGAAAATCGGCCTTATAAGATTCTTGAGTGGCTATATCCGCCAGCTTCTTGATCTGTTCAGCCCTGAACCCTTTGAAAAAAGTATACTGCTTTAAGAGATCCACCGAAACCATAAATTGCTACCTCCTTTCTGAAAATAGGGGTCATTTCTTGGGTTTCTTCTTTTGCCCATCCAGGTACGCAGTTAATATTTTCAAGACGAGATTGCTTAAGCTTCGCATCTCCTTATTATTCTCGAGTCTTTACCTTAACGAGGATGCTTCTGCAGCATTCGGCGTTCTTTATTTCGAAACGGTCAGGCCTCTCAATGATAGTATACTGGCCATTGGATTCAATCTCCAGACTGTCCTTCGTCACACCTTCCTCCTTGGGAATATACATCATCCGGCCAATAGGGATTGCACCTTCCTTCAGCAAAGCCATAATAAACTCCTTATATTCTGGGGACATCTATGATAAGTTTTGTCAAGGTGAAAACAGAGAGTTCCCTTGATCATCCAAAAGGATTTCCCATATCTATGGTCACGCGAAAACAACTTCCAGGGCAGCAGATTTACGACGTGGCGGTTTTGGTTTAACAATTATTTGCACGTCACTGCCAAGGACATTAAGAAAATAAATGAGACGTTCCAGGGAAAAACCCGACAGCTTGCCATTCATGATAGCCGAAATTTTAGGCTGTTCTGTACCAAGGATTCTTGCAGCCTCTGCCTGACTAATATGGCGTATCTTAATTATATCAGCGATTTTGTGGGCAAGCTGTGCTTTTGCCAGGCGTTCTTCCGCATCTGGAAGCCCGATATCTGCGAATACATTCCCACTACTCATCGTTACTTTATCCTTCATGGTATACCTCATTTTTGAATCGTAATTCATGGTATTCTGACGCTGTCTTCAGTCTACTATTTATCAAATCAATCTCCTGTTTCAGTGTTTCAATCCCAGTCTTTGCCTTTTTCTGGAAAGCATGCAGAATGAAACCCTTTTAATGGCTTTGCTGCCGCATGTTTACCACCCATTTGGGCCTTATATAAGGCAAAACCGGCAACATCATTAAACGCTCCTGGAAACTTTTTGAGATCCTCTCTGCTGCTACCTATCCAGAGTAACGGCTTCGTATCCATGAATACATTTATACCACATATGGTATAATAAGCAAGACAATTTATGATGACTTAATTTAGGGAAAATGATTTAATGCTTCGGGTCGGATTCGGGCTATAGACTTCGGAGACACACTAATAGTGAGTATATACAATGGTTCATTTCGTTCTCAACGACATAGGGGGTTTTTTTCAAAGGTCTCTTATCGTACAGACTCAAGGTCGTGGTCACTATCATTAATAGACATCCAGATGAGAATATGCGGATCATTTCCCTTGAGATTATTCCCCTGGGCAGAAGCATCGTGAGGGGTGTTTCATGTAAAAGAGGATAAATGAGAAATTAATGAAGATCGAGGGAAAAACTGTGCCCTGCAAGAAAACACGTCATTGTTGTTCTCATTGGTGCGGCAGATTCATGGAATTATGATTTATAACTTGACTGTCCGTGTAATTATTGTATATTGTTCACCAATTATGGGAAGCAGAAAAAGTGGCAGAAAGAGATTCAAGGTTAGACATATATGAAAAGCATATATTTTCAAATTTCAACGCAGACTAAAGAAGAAATTATTACCCATATCAGGAGCTTTTTGGAAAAGCTTCCCGATTTGGTGTTTGCGTATGTGCATGGTTCTTTCATCACGGACGAGAAATTCAGGGACATTGATGTGGCTGTTTATCTGAAAGCAGCACCCTTATCCCCATTACAAATGGAGCTTGACCTTGAGACAGAACTTGCCAATGTTATTAATAACTATCCTGTAGATGTCAGGATATTGAACGACGCCCCCCTGTCTTTCCGATATAATATTATCAAGCACGGGAAACCTCTTGTCGTCTTTGATGATGATGCCAGAAGTGATTTTGAAGAATCGACTTTCAGCCATTATTTTGATTTTGCCCCTTATCGAAAACTGTATCTGAAGGAGGCGCTGGGTCGTGGAGTTTAATGAGGACAAGGTAAGGAAGATAACATCTGAGATCCTTATTGCCCTCGGCAGGCTGGAGGATTTACAGAAGCTTTCCGAGGAAACATTTATCGCTGATCACCATAAAACAGGAAGCGCAAAGTATAATCTGATCGTTGTCATAGAAGGGGCCGTTGATCTTTGCAATCACATTATTGCAAAAAACAGATTCCGGACACCTGAGGATTATGCCGATACATTCAGGGTAATGGCTGAACAGGGCGCCTTTGATAAAGAATTTACGACGGCTCTGATCCAGATGGCAAGATTCAGGAACAGACTGGTACACATCTACTGGGACATTGACGATAAAGAACTGTATCGGATCATCCAGACCAGACTTGGGGATATAAAGCGTTTTCTGAAGGAATTCGGTGCTTTTATTGGAATCTGAGAACTTTTTCGCTTTTCCAAGCAGGGTTAAATCAGGGACACTTTCCATAATAAATCTCTTTCGGTTTGCTTGGCATAAATACGGGAAGTGTCCATATATTTTCAGTCATTAAATTTCAATATGTTATTTTCTTCAGTCTGCTCATTTTTCTGGTGCAATCGTTTTTCTATAGATCGATTTTAAATCATCCCCTTCAATCCTAAAATATCTCTTAAAAGCCTTATTAGTGGAGTGCATGGTATTTTTATACTGCATTTTACCGGCGGTTTTCCCAGTTCCGGATGGCTGCGTAGGCTTTATCAGGGGTTGATGCTGACAACAGATTTTCCATGAGCTGTCTGTCCAGGGCGACCTTGCTGGCAAGGCCCAGTATCTGAATCTGTTCATCGGGAATATCCGCGGGTGAGAAAATCAAGAATACGCACTCGATGGGTTTCTCGGTCGTCACATCAGACACGCCGCGGCGCGGGATTCCAATGGCGACACATGAGCTTTTAAGTCCTTCGATTCTGGCATGGGGAAAGGCAACCCCTTCGTTGAAGAAGGTTGAGCCTTGTTCTTCTCTTTCCCTGACGAGAGTGAGTCCCTGTAATCGCTGTTCTATCGTGCTTTCACACCATGCCGCCTCCGTGAGCCTCTGGAGCACATCATCTTTTGTAACAGGGGTATCCCAGATCACGATGCTTTGCGGTGATAGGAATTGACTTAAGCCTGGACGGCCGGTTTCCGGGGGAGGCGATGAAGGGACAATCTCCTCCTGGATGATCTTCGCATCCACCGGGAGGGGAGCGGCTGCCTTGGATTCCAGTGTGTCCAGGACGGTGACGGTACCACCCCGTGCGTTGCGGATCAGACTTTCGGCAACGCTGCGTTCGCCGCGCAATCTTTTCCAGAAAGGGATTTTACCCGGGCTGCCGATGACAATATGACCGACCCGGTATTCCCTGGCAAACTGCAAGATAGTTTTCACGATGTCTTCTCCTTTAAAGGTGAAGACGATGGCGCCTAACTGCTTGGCCAGCGTGAGCGTTCCCGAAAGAATCCGCTGTGTCTGCGCATCGATGGCCGTGGGCGCCTCCGACGGGGTCTGGACATAGATGGCGTACCAGTTTCTGTTCAGCCTGCCCGCAAGCCTTGACGCGTAACGGAGGAGTTTTTCACTGTTGGGGCCCTTAGAGCTGAGACACACCATTACCTGATCGGGCGTTGACGCAATCTCTTCCTCCAGGTCATCACGGTATCGCAGGTCGATCTGTGAAGCCAGTTCGCGCAGGGTAAGCTCCCGGAGCTGCTCCAGATTTGATTTTCTGAAAAAGTTTGTGAGGGCTGTTTCGATGCGGTCCAGGGGATATATTTTCCCTTCTCTCAAGCGCTCATTGAGGTCCTCCGTAGTCAAATCGACGTTTACGATCTGGTCCGCTTCGGCAAGAACTGCATCGGGGAGGCGTTCATGGACCCTTACCCCTGAGGCCCTTTCGACAACATTATAGAGGCTCTCGAGATGCTGTATATTCAGGGTAGTGATGACGTGAATCCCCTGGGCCAGGATATCCTGGACATCCTGGTACCTCTTCGTGTTCTTGCTGCCCGGCACGTTTGTGTGCGCCAGCTCATCGACAAGGGCGATCTGGGGCCTGCGGGTCAGTATGGCGTCGACATCCATCTCTTCCACAATAATACTGCGGTATTCCTGCTTGCGCCGGGGGATAATTTCGAGCCCCTCCAGGAGTTTAGCGACATCGGCCCGGTCGTGGGTCTCCACGAGTCCCACGACCACGTCGATTCCTTCGTCCCTAAGCTGGTGCGCTTCCTGGAGCATACGGTAGGTTTTCCCCACGCCGGCGGCATACCCGAGGTATACCTTCAGGTGGCCGCGCCGGGAGCGGCGAATCATTCGTAGGAAAGCATCTGCGCGATTTTCATCAGGCATATCTTACTTCCCCTCATCCATATCCAGGTTCAAAAGGAGCACATTTACCCGCGGTTCACCGAAGATTCCCAGCGTACGCCCTTCCATGTGCGCCGCGATATTCTTTTGTACAGTTTCTTCTCTCAACCCTCGTGCTCGTGCGATACGGGGCGCCTGCAGCAGGGCGTTTCCCATACTTATATGCGGATCAAGGCCGCTTCCCGATGCCGTTACCGCGTCCACCGGCACCCTGGTGTCGGGTGATAGCCCGTTCCTGGTGTGATATTCAGAGACACGCTGTCCGATGCCGTCCATCAGCTTTCTGGAAAGGGGGCCGAAGTTGCTGCCTCCGGAATTGGAGGCATCGTATCCGGAACCCGCCGCTGAGGGACGGGGATGAAAGTATCTTGCAGCGGTAAATCCCTGCGCAAGGAGGCTCGATCCCACAATTTTGCCATTTCTGATGATAAGAGAACCGTTGGCCTCGTCGTGGAAAATTCCCTGCGCCATTACCCAGACCAGCGCCGGGTAAAAACCGCATAAAAGTACCGCCATGGATAACGTCGCGATGAGGGAGATCCGAAGTTCTGTCAGCAGATTTTTCATGGTCGAGAGTTCCCCTTTCACGTGAGATGCAAGGCGTTTACAATGATATCTATTATTTTTATCCCGGGAAAAGGCGCCACAAGGCCGCCCAGTCCGTATATCAGGATATTGCGCTTCAGGAGGACCGCGGCGCCGACCGGCCGGAATTTCACGCCCCGGAGAGCGAGCGGAATGAGGGTAATGATGATCAGAGCGTTAAAGATGACGGCGCTCAGAATTGCGCTCGCCGGTGACGCAAGTCTCATGATATTGAGAGGCTCGATGACCGGGAACAAACCGACGAGCAGGGCCGGTATAATGGCGAAATATTTCGCCACGTCATTGGCGATGCTGAAGGTCGTCAGCGCTCCCCGCGTAATAAGCATCTGTTTCCCGATCTCCACAATTTCTATGAGCTTTGTCGGGTTGGAATCAAGGTCCACCATATTTCCCGCTTCCTTGGCCGCCTGCGTGCCCGTATTCATGGCCACACCCACATCGGCCTGTGCCAGCGCGGGCGCGTCATTCGTACCGTCGCCGGTCATGGCCACAAGGTGTCCCTTTGCCTGCTCCTTCCGGATCAATACCAGCTTGTCTTCAGGCCGGGCTTCGGCGATGAAGTCGTCCACCCCCGCCTCCCGGGCGATGGAGGCAGCGGTGAGCTTGTTGTCACCGGTGATCATCACGGTCTTGATCCCCATTGCCCGGAACCGTTCAAACCGGTCCCTGAGCCCTCCTTTTACGATGTCCTTCAGATGGATAACGCCCAGAACCTGCGCATCGCTTGCAACGACGAGCGGCGTTCCGCCCGACTGGGAAATCAGGACGATAGTATTGTGGACCTCCACGGGGAAATGCCCGCCGACAAATGACTGTATGACATCGGTCGCCCCCTTCCGGATACGACGGCCGTCTAAATCGACGCCGCTCATCCGCGTATGCGCCGTGAAATTAATGAATTTGGCTTGCGGCATATCCGAAATCGAACGGCCTCTCAGACCGAATTTTTTTGCCAAGACGACAATGCTTCTCCCCTCGGGCGTCTCGTCGGCAAGCGAAGCTAATTGCGCCGCGTCGGCCAGTTCCTCCACGGTAATGCCCGGGGCGGGCAAAAATTCCGTGGCCTGGCGGTCTCCCAGTGTGATGGTGCCCGTTTTATCGAGGAGGAGCACATCCACATCGCCTGCCGCCTCAACGGCCCGGCCGCTCATGGCCAGAACATTTCTCTGCACCATGCGGTCGATCCCCGCGATGCCGATGGCGCTCAAAAGGCCGCCGATGGTGGTCGGGATCAGGCAGACCAGAAGCGCTACCAGGACGGTGACGGAAAAGGATATCTCCGCATAGAGCCCGTAGAACTTCAGTGTTATGACAACTACAAGGAAGATGATGGTCAGGGCCGCAAGAAGAATCGTGAGGGCGATCTCGTTCGGGGTCTTCTGGCGCCTGGCGCCTTCCACGAGGCTGATCATCCGGTCCAGAAAACTCTCACCGGGGTTTGCCGTCACGCGGACCTTGATCCAGTCCGAAAGCACCCTTGTACCTCCCGTGACAGAGCTCCGATCCCCGCCTGCTTCACGGATCACAGGAGCCGACTCTCCAGTGATGGCGGATTCATCGACCGTGGCGACCCCCTCGATGATCTCGCCGTCGGCAGGGATTACCTCAGCCGAGGAAACGAGGAACAGGTCACCCTTCCGCAACTGCTCCGCGGGAACCTTTTCCACAGAACCATCGGTACTGATCCGGTTGGCTGTTGTCCCTGTCCGCGTCTTCCGGAGCGCGTTTGCCTGCGCCCTCCCGCGGCCCTCCGCCATAGCCTCCGCGAAATTAGCGAAGTATACAGTAAACCAGAGCCACAGGGCGATCTGCACGCTGAATCCTATATTTTCATCCTCCGGTCGGAAAAAAAGTCCGGCGGTTACAATGAGCGCCCCCACCTCGGTAACGAACATGACGGGATTTTTGACCATGTGTATGGGGTTCATTTTCTTTGCAGCCTCGATCAGTGACTGCGATATAATTTCCCGATCAAAGAGAGAATGCGTCTTGGCAACCATTACCATAGCTCCTTAATAAAGAATCTGTGATCCGGTCATCAGAAGATGTTCGACAATGGGACCAAGCGCCAGTACCGGGAGAAACGTCAGGGCGCCAACGATGAGAACGGTGCCGAGCAGAAGAAAAGCGAACATTACCCCGGAAACGGGGAAACTGCCCCCGCTTGTGGCAATCTGCTTCTTTTGCGCCAGGCTGCCTGCAAGTGCCAGCACTGGGACGATCATGAAAAAACGGCCAAGAAGCATGGCGATGCCCATCGTCGTGTCGTACCAGTAGGTATTGGTTGTGAGCCCGGCGAAGGCGCTCCCGTTATTGCCGACAGCCGATGAGAAGACATAGAGTATCTCGCTGAAACCGTGAGGACCGGTATTATTAAGACCGGCTATACCCCAGGCGCTCACCGCTGCCCAGGCGGTGAATCCTAGAATGCTGAATACCGGTACCATAACGAATAACGCAGTGACCTTTACATCATAGGCATCGATCTTTTTACCCAGGTACTCGGGCGTGCGCCCGACCATCAGCCCTGCCAAAAACACCGTGAGCAATACGAAAACCAACATCCCGTACAGGCCCGCTCCTACACCGCCGAAGATGACCTCGCACAGTTGTATATTGAAGAGAGGGATCAAACCGCCGAGGGGTGTAAAGGAGTCGTGCATGGCGTTGACGGCGCCGCAGGAGGCGTCCGTCGTCACAGCGGCGAAGAGAGCGGATGCGAATATCCCGAAGCGGACCTCTTTCCCCTCCATGTTCCCGCCGTTGCTATCGATACCCAGGGCATGCATCCTCGGGTTTCCCGCCGCCTCTGACCACCAGCACGTCAGGACTCCTGCGAGGAAGAGAACAAGCATCACCCCCCACACAGTCCAGCCATGCCGCTGGTTCTTTACCATCCGGCCCAGATAATACGTCAGGCCGCTTGGTATGAGGAAGATGGAGAGGATTTGCACGAAGTTGGAAAGGGGTGTAGGGTTCTCAAATGGATGAGAAGCGTTGGCATTGAAGAATCCCCCGCCGTTCGTCCCCAGCATTTTGATCGCCACCTGGGATGCTGCGGGACCCTGCGCTATTGTTTGTGTTTCAACTTTCTGCTCCCCCATAACCGGTTTTCCCTGAGTATCCATCATTCCCTGACCGGCGGCATCCTTCTTGGGAACCTGAATGACGGCAGTTTCCACAAGTTGCGCTGTATCGTAAGGCTTGAAATTCTGGATCATTCCCTGGGAAACGAGAAAAAGGGCATAGACAAGGGAAATCGGCAATAGCAGATAAAGATTCACGCGGACAAGATCAACCCAGAAATTGCCTATCTTACGGGTAGTGTATCTGGAAATACCTCTTACGAGAACGGCAGCCGCGGCAATTCCGACGGCTGCAGAGGTAAAGTTATGAAAAACAAGGCCGACCATCTGCGAAAAATAAGAGAGGGTGGCTTCTCCCCCGTAGCTCTGCCAGTTGGTATTGGTTGTGAAACTTGCCGCTGTATTGAAGGCTAAGTGCTCGCTTACCGGTCCGAACCCCTGGGGGTTCAAAGGCAGGAGGTGCTGAACGCGGAGGATAATGTAAGTCAATAAAAGACTCACCAGACTGAAGGCAAGAAGGGACAGGGCATACTCCTGCCAGGCCTGCTCCTTTTTCGGGTCAAGTCCGAAGAGCCGATAAAACAGCCTTTCCACAGGGCAAAGCACCGGGTCGAGAAAGGTCTTTCCCTCAGGGTCCAAAACCTGCGTGAGATATACTCCCACTGGCTTCGTCAGTAAGAGAAGGATGACGATGAAAACGGTTAATTGGAGCCAGCCGTATATATTCATAATAAAATCTACCTTATACCCCATCCATTTATCCCTCCCACCAGGGGAGGGAAGGGAAGGCACGGTTAAAACTTTTCGGGACGCAGGACCACAAAAAAGAGATAGATGATCAGGAATACCCCGATCATAAGAACGATTAGTTCCGTCATGTTCTAAAGCCTCCCGCAGAACCAGGCATAAAAAATACAAATCGCGAAGAAAGTTAAGGTTGTTAAAACGTATGTGAGATCAATCATGTAATGGTATCCTTTGCAATTTTATCGGCCCTCGGAACCGTGAAAGTAAACGTGCTTCCCTCATCTATGCGGCTTTCCACGCTTACCGCTCCCCCATGGGCCTCGACAATATTCTTGACGATAGAAAGCCCCAGTCCTATGCCTGATTCCTCTTCCTGCCCGGGGATGCGAAAGAATCGATCGAAGACCCGCGGAAGATACTGCTCCGGTATCCCCTTCCCGGTATCCGAGACGGAGAAGCGAACCTGCTCTTCATCAATCTGCGCGGACACGGTAATTGTGCCGCCCGAATCGGTGTACTTCAGGGCATTGAACAGCAGATTGGCGAACACATGACCGATCTGTACCGTATCTGCCCATACATCAGGCAGATCACCCGGCAGCTCCGTCTTCAGTTCCACCCCGCGTTGACGGGCAGCTGCCCGGTAGGATTCGACTATTTCGAGCGCCATCTGGTGAGATTGGGCGGTGCGTAATTCCATGGCCACCTTTCCGGATACGATGCGGCTCATGTCCAGCAGGTTCTCGAGGATCCTGTGCAGGCGGTCGCTGTCTTCCCGGGCGGCAATCAGGAGCTCCGCCTGTTTTGGGGTAAGGGGTCCCAATTTTTCCTCGAGAAGGAGGTGGAGAACCATACGAATGGACGTAAGCGGCGTCTTCAACTGATGGGAGACGGTTGAGATGACGCCCCTTTTCAGCTCGTCGTGCTCCAGTTGCTCCGTCACGTCCTTCAAAATAAGGATCACACCGGTTACTTCCCTGCGGTTGTTCAGGATGGGTGCGGCCGTGGGCCGGAAGTAGTGTTCTTCTCCATTGATAAACTGCTGTATCAGGGAGACATTATCCTGGTTCATCAACGTTTGATCGCCTTTGAGGGCTTCTCTGAAGAGATCGGCCATCCATTTGTAGGGGAGAATCTGGATCTGGACATGACGGTTGAGCCCGAAAATGTTTCTGGCCGTTTCCGTTGACACATCCACCCTGCCTTCCAGGTCGACGATTGCCGCTACATCAGGGAGATTATTAAATGTTTCCTGTGTGGAGTGCTGCATACGGACCAGCTTCAGCTCTTCACTGCGTCGGATTTCCCTGAGGCTTGCCGTCATTTCGTTGAATGCCTCTGAAAGGTGTCCTATCTCGTCGCGGGTATCGCTCTTTACCATAAGATCAAGATTTCCCTGCTTGATCTCATCGACAGACTGCGTCAGGCTTTTGATCGGACGGAGAATCCATCGGCCGATGAGGAACATGTAAAGAATAGCCACGATGGCTCCGAGAAACAGAAGGAAGTACATTTGTTCACGCGCTTTAGCTGCCTTATGTCGCGCC